>JAZSJF010000359.1:0-1698 GCA_045534195.1 Clostridia bacterium
TAGTATTTAAACTTTACGCTCTCAGCCCCTTTTGTAATACCTGCGGTGAGATCGCAATGATATGGTTTCGAATCAATATATATCACATTCCATGCGTGAGTAATATCATCTGACTGTGAATTTATATCACCGTGATAAATATAGGATTTGATTCCTTCGTGCCTGAGTATATCTCTCAAAGCGTATGACAAACCGTCACACACTGCCATTTTGTTTATAAGAGCGCCGTATTCGGTGTGTACATAGTCTGCTTCTTTCAGTGAAGAAGAACTGTAGTTGTGGAAATATCTGACCTGACCTGAAAGCACACAAAAACAAAAAGCCGCTTTTTTGAGTTCAGACCATTCAGGCTTAATATATTTTTTTCTGAAATCATTTACTGCCTGAGTATATCTGTTGTGTTCATCATATGTAAAGATTTTTGATGTTTCGTTGTGCTGATATATGAAGTTTGAAATATTTTTTAAGTTGTTGTGATTTGCGATGAGGTTACCGAAAAGGTTTACTCTGCAATCAGTTTTTGAAATAGTGTCTATGAAATCTTCGGGGATTTCGGTTATTTCGTTGTATGAAAGATTCAATACATAAGGTGTTGCGTCACTGTGAATCTTTATACCATTTAATCTGTTGAAAGGAAGATATATTTCTGCGAGATTTTCCATTTTTGAAAAATCTGCTTCACCCTGAATATCATTATGATCCATAACAATTGTTCTTAAGTTTTTTAAATTGCTGATGGGAGATATATCAGTGATACTGTTTGATGAAAGAGATAATTCTTTTAGTTCAGTCAGTTTTTCTGCACCGGAGATGTTTTGAATGCCGCAGTTATAAACTGATAGTTTTTCAAGTTTTGGTGTGTGTTTCAGAAATGAAATGTCTTTTAATTTTGAATCACTTATACTGAGTTCTTTAAGGTGCGGGGTGTATTTCAGAAAATCACCTTTCTGAAACTCTGTATTAGTAATGCTTAATGCAGAAAGATTGTCTGCATCCTTCAAAGGAGAAAAATCCTTTACGGGTGAGTTTATCAGAGTAACGGAAAAAAGGTTTTTGATATCAGGTAATGACAAATCAAAATTACTCACATTCTGAAGAACAAGAGAGTGAATTTCCATACCGTTGATATCAGTCAGTGCAGAGCCGTCTGTGTTTGAAATATAAAGATTTGATATTCTTGCATATTCCTTAAGAGAAGAAACTTCGGATGCATCTGATATATGTACATATGTTCCTGTTTTTCCTTTTCTTTTTTCATCTTTTTTGATAATAATACTTTCTATTTTGTTATCCTTTTCACCGGGTCTGGTGCTTAATACGGATTTTTTTGAAGGGGAGGAGAACAGTGAAGTTGCGACTATCAGTCCGATGATAAGTATGGATATGATAATCAGTGTGAATTTTGCAAAAAATGTAGAACCTTTCACTTATGAACTCTCCTTTCTTCAGTTTCTTATTTTCCCGGTAAAATCTGTGTCTTCTGTGTTGTCAAGTCGTGGGAAAGAGTGTATTTTTGTATATGCACCGATGATGATGTGTCAACAATGCATCCAAAATCTGCAATAATACAACCTTCTGATACTTTTGCAGAATAGATTTCTATGTATTCGTTATTGTTGTTAAAGTTATCTCTTATAAGTTTTTGTATGTCATAAAGAGTTACGGAGTTTTTCAGGTGTATGATATATTTCGAGATAT
>JAZSJF010000327.1:0-3879 GCA_045534195.1 Clostridia bacterium
CCTTTCAAAATTCCTTTAAGGTTTACCTTCACTGTTTCAAAAGGAGAATTTTCTCTTCTGAATGCCATTACTATGCCCTTCTGTGTTTCGGGATTATGGTACTGCCATATCGCCCAGGATGTGTCGTCCAAATCACATGAGCCGTGATTGTAGAAATCCATATTAAAATAATCTCTGATACGAAGATATTCATCGGCAAGTTTCTTTACTCTCAAAAAATCCTCACTTTCCATATTTCGTGAAGATATGGCATACATCATTACTCCCCAACTTGATGAATATGAACTTCTGATTGAATATGTATCTCCCTTATTTTTGCTTGAACATCCATTGTAAGGAAGGTATCTCGATATATTTGCATTATGTGTCTGCAATACTGTGGAATTTTCATTATAACTGCACAAATAGTCTGTTCTGAAAAACGGAATTGACCGTTTCAGTGTTTCTATATCAATTCTTCTTCCGCCACTTGCACAATTGTCTATCACAAGCCAAGGACATCTCTCAAGAAGTCTGTCCCACACTTCATACATCCCGGCAATGTGCTTTATTTCCATAATACCGCGACGGTTTTCTTCATCATTTTCTTTGAAATATCCAGTAAGAATTGTATTGAAATCCTGTCTGTAACAGGATAAATCAAGTTCTTTGGCATAGGATGAAAGAAGATCAACCACATAATTTTTTGCATCTTCATTGCCATACCATAGAATATGATTGCCTCCTCTTTTCGGATGCAAAAACCAATCGTAATGCTCCCTGACAAGATTTGTGGTATCAATTGCTCTCTCCGGTTCAAACCAGAGCATAAGTTTCGCGCCTATTTCCTTTGCACATTCTGATACATCCTTCATACCGTCAGGATGAACAAGTCTGTTCACAGACCAGTCACCTGTATGATCGCCCCAGTCACCGGTAAAAGCATCATCACATTTGGTACATTTTCCATACCATCCCGCATCAATCCATATATCTTCAAATGGGATATTATATTCCTTCAGTTCTCTGATTCTTTTTTTCATTTCCTCACTTCTGAGTCCGCCCCAGAATTCAAAAGCAAACAATGATTCCTTAGTGGTATTTGTACATGCCATATGAGAAAAATAATTCTTTATAAATCTTCTGTATTTGTTATGTTTATCTTCATCGGAGGTATATTTCATAATAACTATGGATGATGTTCTTATTCTTTCACCGGGTTTGAGATAAAAGTTTGTTTCCTTAAGACCGGTTCTGATATATATACCATTATCATCTTTTTTAAACTCTGCTCTCCAGTCACCTGTCCATCCTATTGCGGCAATATATCCCTCATTGTTTGCAGTTATGTCAAAGAAAGGCATCATACCTTCACTTGATCTGCCGCCGAAATTCTCAAAGCATTTTTTCTTATCCGGTGCTTTGTCAAGATATTCATAATTGAAGGCGTACTCCGTAGCACTCACTTTATCATTTTCCCAATAGTAATGCCCGTCTACCATACCGTTCATGGTGATTACACAGGCATCTCCGGGCTTTGGCATATAGCCGGGCTTGGGAGCATCGGGCATATCAATGGGAAGAAAAGTATCACAGTCAAATATATCGGAAAAGATACCGCTGTTTTTTTGTGACTTATTTTCAAACCACAAAACCCACTCAGAAGCATTATAGTCCGGATATTTCTTCTCCTTAAGACACACTTCTATTCCCTCTTCTATATTAAAGACAGTTCCTTCAGATGTATTTTTACTTATAATATCACTGCAGGTCAATAACTTTTCATTATATTTGAAACTGAAATTCGATATCATATGCACCCTCCCGTACAAAAAATTTATACTTTAATTATCCTTTGATTTGATGTTAACACTCGTCATTGTCAATGTCAACGATTTCAAAAAATTGAGGGTATTTTATATGCTGATTTGTACCTTTTCTTAATAACCCCTTGCAATTAAATTTCATTTGACTTATAATACTTATAGATTAAAATCCGGGAGGACAAAAATGTTATTATACATAGTAAGACACGGCGAACCCGACTATACCACAGACACTCTTACACAGCGTGGTTGGGCTCAGGCAGAAGCCGTGGGAAAAAGAATTTATGATTCAAAAATAGACAGAATTTTTTCATCCCCTATGGGAAGAGCAAAGCAAACCGCCGAGCCTGCCTGCAGACTTTTGGGACTGGAAAAAACAATAGAAGAATGGACTCACGAAATAGGTGACGAAAGACTTACACCATTTCCTGACGGAGTGATGAAAAGTATTTCTTTTGTACAGAACACATACTATCGTGAAAAGGGCAATATCAATCTTTCATATGAAGATGCATTTACCTGCACGGGTATCAATCAGTCAGGTATGAAGGATGCAATGGAATACATTTCCCGATGCGGTGATGAATTTCTCGAAAGACTGGGATACAAAGAAGAAAACGGCGTGTACAAAATCCTTCGCAACAACGAAGAAAAGGTGGCACTTTTCTGTCATACTGCATTTGCAAGAGCGTGGCTCAGTCATCTTTTGCACATACCGTTGAATATTATGTGGGCAGGATTCCAGATTACTCATACCGGAGTAACCATTCTGGAATTCAAAAACAATCCCGACGGATACACTGCACCGTGTTGTCTTTGTCTGTCTGATATGAGCCATCTTTACAAGGAAAATCTGGATATGATTTTTGACAATCAGTTTGAAATATAGAAATACATTTTGAGGAGACACAATGCTAAAAAATATGAATAAGCCCGTGGATATGACAACGGGCAAACCCTGGAAAAGCATAATAGAATTTACCCTTCCTATGCTTATAGGAAACATAGCACAGCAACTGTATGCAACCGTAGACAGTATTGTGGTAGGAAGATATATCGGTGACAACGCCCTGGCTTCGGTAGGGAGTTCTACCCCCATACTTACAATGATACTTGCCCTTTTTATAGGAGTATCCGGTGGTGCAGGAATAATGGTTTCACAGTATTTCGGTGCCAAAAGCAGAGAAGATTTATCCTATTCTGTGGGAAACAGTATAATTGCCACTCTTTTTTGCTGTCTTTTTCTTATGATATTTGCAACACCGTTTATCTATCCATTGTTAAAAATGCTCAACACTCCTGATTCTATCATCGGCGAATGTACAAATTATCTTACAATCTCCGTACTGGGTATCGCAGGGCTTGGATTCTACAACATCTTAAGCGGTATAATAAGAGCCTTCGGCGACTCTGTATCCGCACTTATATATCTGCTTGTTGCTACTGTTATAAACATTTTGCTTGATATTTATTTTGTGGCAAAACTCAATATGGGTGTAGGCGGTGTGGCACTGGCTACAGTTATTGCACAGTTTGTGTCAGCCCTTCTCTGTATGTGGAAACTGAGCAAGATGACAGAGTTTTTTGATATGAAAAAGAAGTATTTCAAGCCTTCAAAAAAGTATATTATGACCATCATCCGACTTGGTCTTCCATCGGGACTTACCCAGGCAATAATGTCATCTGCTATGATTGTGGTGCAATCTCTTACAAACTGTTTCGGCGAATTGTTCATTGCTGCAAATGTGGTTATTATGAGGGTAGACGGCTTCGCTATGATGCCAAACTTCTCATTCGGTATGTCTCTTACCACATACTCGGGACAGAATGTAGGTGCAGGGCTCTATGACAGAGTTACAAAAGGTGCAAAACAAGGTACACTTATTGCAGTTTTGTGCTCTACGGTAATCACGGGAATTATACTTCTTTTCGGAAAAAGCCTTATGGGAGTCTTCACCGAAACACAGGAACTTGTGGATATGAGTTACAGACTTATGATGATTCTTGCAGTGGGATACATTGCCGTTGCAGTATCACAGTCACTCTCGGGAATTATGAGAGGTGCAGGAGATAC
>JAZSJF010000388.1:0-1928 GCA_045534195.1 Clostridia bacterium
ATGCTTTTTACAGCAATAATACCAACACTGTAACAATAGAGTCAATGTATACCAAAGAAAATGAAGGAAACGGAATATATCTCAAAGAAGTACGTGTTGTAAATTCAAAAAGTGACAAATATGATGTTTATGATTTTGACAGAAGTCAATACAGAAACAAAAACGTATATGTTATGAAAACTAACCCAACCACCCATAAGGTCACATTCACACCGGATTATGATTTTGTAAAAGCACTTATGAATGCAGGTGTACTTGACGGAAACAGTTCCGATGATTCAGGTCTTGTTTTCTACCCTGTATATGCACAGGAAATGGTAACCGTAAACTTTGAAAACGCAGATACTGATGGTGCTTTCAACAAGGAAAACAAGGGTTCATACATAAATAACGTATTTGATCTCTATAACAGGATTTCCCTTGATCCGTCAAGAAACAATCTGGCTACTCAATATTACACAATAACAGTTACCAAATATTCTGTGATAAGAATGCAGATGTTTCCTCTTTCAGACCGCACTCCAAACGGTTTTCTCTACTGGCCAAACGGAAATCCCGGCGGCGGTCAAATCACCTATTATAAAGAAGGTGAAACAATCCATACCGGCGGAAATGAAACGGGAAAAACTGTTCTTACGGAAACAGACACATCAAAGGGTGAATTTACAGCATATGCAGATATGTGGGTTAAACCGCTTACAGACAGTCAGATTTTTTATGTGGGTTATTCCCCACTTGCGTATGCTTCAAGACCTGTAGAAGACCTTAAAGGTTTAGTGTACGACTCCAACATTTCACTGAATGAAGAAACAGGAACCTATGAGGGAGACTATTCTGACAGTAACGGCAGTATGTGGCTCAGTGAACCTTTCCTCGGTAGGAGTTATACCATTAAGGCTCTGGTACCCGAAAATTATTATGTATCCTGGAAAAATATGACCGGAGATACCAATAACAACGGTACAATCGGTGATGAGGGCGATGAATATTCCGACAGAGATTTAAAAACCGCAAACCCCGATGAGGTAATAGGAAATATTCTTCCGATTACTCTGGATCAGAACAACACACGTTATCAGTATTATTTTGCACCCAAATCCGTCAGTGCAACCGTTACAAGGAAGGGACGCGTAGTAAGGGAGAAAAGAACACTTTTTGACATAAAGACAAAGGGTGAAAACGTCTCAAATGTCGCAACCGAACCGGTGGTAGCCGCAAAAGTTAATATAGGCGGAAATATCACGCAGACAGATGGTAAGGGAAACTATGAACTTGATATAATGCTTCCTTCTCCGTGGGGATATATGGGAGCCGGCATTACAGTGGGAGATGCTCAGTACAACCATATAATATCACTTGTTAATCAGGAAAGCGAAATCCGTCTTAAAGCACTTGAAATGTTCTCGTTAAAGAGTATGAGTGCAGGCTACATATCTCAGGATACTCCTGCCGGCGACAGAAGAGAAATTGCTTTTGAGCAGAATGCTGTTGATGTAGAAGACAAAGAGTTTACAGTTACAATCAAAATAGAAGATATAAGTTCAATCCGCGCTTCAAACGCACACTTTTACATCTACGACAAATACGGATATGAAAAAATTGACTGCAATGAAACAGACGGCTATGTTACTACGGTTGAAAAGAACGGCTCCGTTCTCACAGCCACAATTAAATTCAACCCCAAAAAAGATATTCAGGCAGGTGACAGGCTTTATGTTCAGTTTGCAGACCAGAATAATCTGTGGTACAATCCGATAGACACAGGATATACCTTCATAGTTCCTCTCAGGCTTGACACATTGGCACTCGGTCTTATCGGCAGTACCGCTTTGGAGGAAACAATGACGACAGGGTTCGTTGCAAGCATAATCGGAAACCCTCTCGGCAATGTGGACCTTGGTGAAATAGGAATCGAAAATCCCGTATCC
>JAZSJF010000197.1:0-4399 GCA_045534195.1 Clostridia bacterium
ATGAAAGGCGTTGGAAACAACACCTTTGCACCAAAAGATAATTATACAACCGAACAGGCTATCGCAACACTGGTGCGGATATATGCATACTCCGGTGTAAGCAAATCTGATGATATGACATTTGCAGATAATCTTAATAAAAATATGCCCGATGACAGAAACTATATGTTTTCACCATTGTCAATCAAAAGCGCACTTATGATGGCGGCAAACGGTGCATCGGGAGAAACACTGGAAGAAATTTTAAATGCAACCGGTATTTCAGATATAAATAAATATAATCAAAGTATGAGAGAAATGCTTGATAAGTATTCAGAATCGGATATTTTGAAATTGAATATTTCAAATTCCATATGGATAAATTCAGACAAAACATCCCAAAGGTTTTCAAAGAATTTCAAGGATTTGCTTTCAGAGAATTTTGATGCAACAAGTGATGTTGTCAATGACAAAAATGCAGTATCAGTAATTAACGGATGGGTAAATGAAAAGACAGAAGGAAAAATCCCTTCAATTATTTCAGAAAATAACAAAGACTTCTGGGCAATGCTTATAAATGCAGTGTATTTCAAAGGAAGATGGCAAAGTGAGTTCAGTAAATCTGCAACAAAAAAGGATATCTTTACTTCAAAAGACGGTATTCAAAAAGATATTGATTTTATGAACAAAAGGGGATGGATAAGTTATTCGGATACTGACGGAGTGAAGATTGTATCTCTTCCGTATCTTACCCGTCAGGATATATTTGACGAAAACAGACAATATGTGGAAACAAAGAAACTCGACGGTGTAAATATCAAAATGTATCTTATGATGTCAGATAAGGATTTTTCACCTGAGAAAGTACTTAAAAATACAGAAATGAAATCAACATATATGAATCTGTCATTGCCGAAATTCAAAGTGGAATACAGTGCGGGACTTAATGACATTCTTAAGTCAGTCGGTATAAACAAAGCATTTGAAAAAACTGCAGAGTTTGAAAAAATGTTTGATAAAGGAAATATGTGGATAGACTCAACCTTGCACAAAACCTATATTAAGGTAGACGAAGAGGGGACAGAAGCGGCAGCAATAACATCGGTGGGTATGGCAGGCTCTTCACTTCCTCCTGAGCCAATAGATGTGAAATTCAATAAGCCTTTTACATTTGTGATAATGGATGATTATAACGGAGAGGTTCTCTTTATGGGACAGTATGCTTTTGCAGAATAGGTGGGATTGATATGAAAAGAATGATATCTTTTATTATAGTTTTTGTCATTGTGATTTCTGCATCTCTGAATGCTTTTGCAGGTTCGATTGATGTTGATATTGCTTATTATGATGATGCACTTTTGTTTGTTGGAAAGATAGATGATTATAAAATCACTCGCCGTGAAGAAGATTATCCCGATACGGAATATTCTCTTACGGTAATTCCCGTAAGTAAAATCAAAGGTGATGTAATCATTGACAAACCAATGGATTTTCAAAAGGTCAGAACAGGAAAAACCGAACTTAAAGCCCAAGAGTATTTGTTCGGATATTTGAAAAACCAATTATACATATGGGAACTTGATAACTATCGCAATCTGCCTGAGTGGGAAAAGGATGAATATACAGAGAACAGTATAATTCTTAAAGAAAGACACAATGATACTGTTTCTCAGGGGATTCAGAGTTTCTTAAATGACGGAGTTTATGAATTGGCAGAGAAAGAAAGACTGGACATAGGAAACAAAAAAACATTCGCTTCTTTTGTGGGAGAAAATTTGTATGATGCGGACAAAATAGTTTTTCATATCCTTAATGAACATCACATTGTTGACAAGGAGCAATTTATGCATCTTGCAAATGAGATTCTCATAACAAATGTAAAAAATGACATCCTTAAAAGCACAAATTATGAACATATACTGTATGTATCCGCAGAAGGTAAAGACGGGACTGTTATTGCAGATATGTTTGCGGCGGTTGCACCTTATGGAGAAGTTGACAAACTGAGTTTGGGAATGAGCAGACTTTTTTCAGATGATTACAGAATGGAACAGAATGATGTGGAAAAACTTTACTCATTATTGCCTGACGATGTCCAAAAAAGGATTCCTGAGTTCCATAAAATGCCTGATGAAGGTGATAAGTCGGTTACAGTGGTAAATAAGACTCTTGTCATTTTTGTAATAGTTTTTATTTTACTTTTAACATTAGTTATGTTATTATTAAGAAAAAGAAAATAACAGGGAGTTTGTATTATGAAACGAATAATTTTATTATTTTTGGCAGTTACAATAGTTTTCACCTTATCGACCTGTGTCTTTGGGGCAAATGGTGATATTGCAGGACATATCTATTCAACAGATATCCGCGCATTTATTAACGGTGTGGAAGTGGAGTCCTACAATATAGGCGGCAAAACTGCCGTAGTTATCGAGGATATATTGGATGAAAAATATCATATGTGTGTTTATGATGATTCATCACGAAAACTTAAATTCTTTTCACTTAATCCTCTTTGTCTTACGGAACAAAAATCTGAAGGTAATGTGAAATCAGGAAAGATAATCGGCAACATATATGAAACCGATATCAGAACATCAATTTATGATGTTGAAATACCCTCATATAACATTGGAGGAAAAACTGCAGTTGCTATAGAAGACCTTGGATACAACGGAGAGTTTTCGCCAATCGGAGGAAGATTTGTATGGAATGACAAAGACCGTACAATATGTCTTGATTTTTTGTATCAGAATTCAAGTGTATTGTCAAACGATAAAAAAATTGTTATAACTGCAGATGAAGAAATGACACAAGCAACGGCTGTCTTTGAAGAACTTCTTCATTGCGGCGGAGGTTCTGAAAAGTTTGTTTTTCCGGAATATGTTACTGATGATACCAAAATAGAAACTGTAATGCCCATTAAAGCAGGGGAGGAAACTATCGGCTACTATTTCAGAAGACCGTCAGATACAAATAAATTTACTGCTTTTACATATTATTATCCTGACAAACTGAAGGAAGCAGAAAAAACATTTACACCATATCCGTGGAAAACAAGAGAAAATATCATTACTCATTTTATGACCAATCACTCTGTTGGTGAACCGAAAGAGCGTTTCGATACAGACAGATATTCCTTTGTGTATCTTTCTACAGCGGGAACATCCTGGACTGCATACAATCTGTTGCAGGTTTATGAGGACGGAACATATATTGATTACAAGGATCAGATACAGATGAGCAACCGTTCACCCCATGCATTGGTGATAGATAAGGAAAACGAAAAAGTTACATTCAGACATAGTGACAGATATCATTCAGAATGGTTTTGTGATTATGAAATAGATCTGAAAACTGCAACAATCAAAGAAGTGTACAACGGAGAAGATAACCTGCCTGATGAAAAAACAACCATTACACTTTCTGAGTTTATTGATGTACAAAAAGATAAAACCACAAGTGTGCAGATATATACCAAAGCAGAGAATCATCAGGTTGATATAAATACGTTTTTTGAAATTGCAGAGAAATGCAAGATTACCAGCGTATATGGCCCTAAGCCTATTGAAAACAGCGGAATGTATATCGGTATCATATCTGACGGATTTCTGTCAAATATATACATAAGTCCGGATGGCGGTATAGACATAGCCGTACCTGCATCGGGCAGAGCATTGAATGCGGTATATACCATAGATGATATTTCTTTTGTTGATGAGATTTTGAAACTTATATCTTAAATAATCAGGGACTGTAAAAATCTGTTTTACAGTCCCCGTTTAACGATTAAGAAAATTTTTTGAATAAAAGTCTTTCATATACAAAAAATAAAGTAACGGTTTTAATAAGAATATAAATAATTCCGGAAGTGATAATATTTGGACTATATCAAGGTCATTCTTACATCTTTATTATCGGCGGTGTCATTGTTTGTAATTGCAAAAATAACAGGACACAAGCAGATGGCGCAACTGGATTTTTTTGACTATATTACGGGTATAACCATCGGTTCAATAGCGGCAGAACTTGCCACTGAACTTGAATCTCCCATGAAACCCCTTATTGCAATGGTGGTGTACGGTCTTGTTGCGCTTGGACTTGCGATACTTGCTCACAAATTTCCCAAAACACGAAAATATGTGAATGGTACCCCCACTATTATAATGGACAACGGGAAACTATACCGTGATAATATGAAAAAATCAAAACTTGAACTTTCTGAGTTTATGGTTTTGTGCAGACAGGAAGGATATTTTGATTTAAACGATATTCAGACAGCCATATTTGAGTATAACGGCAGAATAACAATTTTGCCAAAAAGCGAAAAAATGCCTCTTACTCCCAAGGATATGAATATAACCTCCAAAAAGGCAGGGATATGTACAGAGATTATTATGGACGGACGGATACTGCATGA
>JAZSJF010000054.1:0-1650 GCA_045534195.1 Clostridia bacterium
AGGATGGGTTTGCATTTTGGGTTGTGTCCCCGAAATGCAAACCGGTCTTGTTGTCATATTTCTGTTTTGTAATTTCTTGGTGACACACCTTTATACTTTTTAAATACACTTGAAAAATAGTATACATTTTCAAAACCGCACAACTGCGAAATTTCCGATATAGAAAATTTTTCCGTCATAAGAAGTTCACACGCTCTGTTTACCTTAAGTTTGTTTATGTATTTTACAGGCGGGCATCCGTATTTATCTATAAAAATTTTTTTGAAATAAGAGTAGGACAGTCCCGAAAGTTCAGTAAGTTTGTTATAATCGAAATCTCTGTCGTGATAATGTGATGCTATATAGTCTTCTGCTTTGTACAGAAACTCCTGTTTATTCTTTGGAAGATACCTTGCCTGCTTTTTCCTTACAAGATCAAAAAGTTCATATGTCTGTCCCATAGCTTTGTAATAATATCCCGAACTCTTTCCAACCCACAGTCTGTATATCTTTTCAAAACTGTTTTTGAATTCATCAGGTTCTGCACTTATATGTATTGCTTCTTTGGGCATTGGCGCATCTGTGTCAAAGTAAATGTTGTAGTGTGCAAATGGCTCCGATGCTACGACAGTATAGTTTTCATCCTCTACCCCCTTTGGAAGATATATAAGATCTCCCGGCGACATATTTATTGTTTTTCCGCCGAAAGTTACCTTGCTTTTTCCTTTTATATAACAAGTAAGTTCGTAGAAGGGGAGATTCCCCGGATAAAGAAAATTCAGTTCCTTCGGATGATAATGGATTACATTACCTATTTTTGATATGTTCAGCATTTCGTTTTCAAAAAGCATAATTTCACCGCCTTTAGATTAACATAACATAATCAACTTCATTTAGTCAACAAATTTAAAATGAATTTTATAAATAAAACTTATATATTCCACAAGTTTTCCGTAAAACAAAGTCAAAAATTATAAAAAGATATTTTTTGCATTTACTATCTCTATAAATTCTTTTAATATAGATAATATGGAAGGGAGTTGTATAGATTATGTTATTAAACGGAAAATGGAATCTCAAAGGCCCTGACGTTCATGGAAATCTGATTGATGTGGAAGCCACAGTTCCGGGGTGTGTGCATACCGATTTTATCAATGCAGGCATTCTTGGGGATATCTATTATCGTGACAATGCAGAAACCTGTAAATTTATAGAAAATAATGACTATACTTACGAAAAAACATTTACCGTAGATAAAGTGTACAAAAATGCTTATGTAGAGTTTGACGGACTTGATACATATTGTGATGTGTACTTAAATAATGTAAAAATCGGCGAAGGTAACAATATGTTTCTTGAATATGCTTTCTGTGTGGACGGCATAATCAAAGAAGGGGAAAACACCCTTACTGTCAAATTCCGTTCGCCGGTCCTTGAAGTGAGAACCAGAGCGGGAGAACTCAAAGCGTGTTTCACAAAAGAAAGGGTATTTACAAGACGCATACAGTGTACATACGGATGGGACTGGGTAGGCCGTTTTGTTACTATGGGTATATATAAGGATGTAAGACTCACATTCAGAAAGGCAAATGAACTTGAAAATAACTATTTAAAACCAAAGCGCGAAACACTAGGTAAGAGAGAAATAAATGCAGAATTTACTTTCAGGGA
>JAZSJF010000056.1:0-3281 GCA_045534195.1 Clostridia bacterium
CAGGTATGACAGGTCATCAGGATAATCCTACAACAGGAAAGACCATCAGAGGAGAAGCAACCCGTCAGGTTGACCTTATTGCACTTTGTAAGGCTGTTGGTATTGATCATGTTACAGTGTGTGATCCGTTTGATGTAAAAGCCTTTGAAAAGGTAGTAAAGGAAGAAACAGAAAGGGAAGAACCTTCTGTTATTATTGCCCAAAGACCTTGTGCGCTTCTTAAGTCTGTTAAGTTCTCAGGCGTATGTGAAATCAATCAGGACAAATGTAAAAACTGTAAGATGTGTATGAAACTTGGTTGTCCTGCTATTTCTGTAAGTGACAATGTGGTAAAAATTGACAAAACACAGTGTAACGGTTGCGGACTTTGTATGAATGTATGTCCGTTTGGCGCTATTGAAAAGAAGGAGGACTAATACTATGACAAAAAACATTATGATAGTAGGTGTTGGCGGTCAGGGTACACTCCTTGCCAGCAGAATTCTGGGAAATACAGTTATAAACGAAGGTTATGATGTGAAAGTGTCCGAAGTACACGGAATGAGTCAGCGTGGCGGTAGTGTTGTAACCTATGTCAAATACGGTGATAAGGTGTATTCACCTATTATCGGCAAAGGTGAAGCAGACATTATCCTTGCTTTCGAAACACTTGAAGCATACCGTGCTCTTCCATACCTCAAAAAGGGCGGAAAGATGATTGTAAACAGTCAGGTTATCAACCCTATGCCCGTAATTACAGGTGCCACACAGTATCCTGAAAATATTATTGAAAAACTTAAAGCAAAAATAGATCTTTTGGACCTTGATGCTCTTACACTTGCCAAAGAAGCAGGAAATCAGAAGGCGGTAAATGTTGTGCTTATCGGCGTTATGGCAAAAAACACCGATATCGCATATGAAAAGTGGGTTGAAACCATCAAGACCACTGTTCCTGAAAAATTCCTTGATATAAACCTTAAGGCATTTGATCTTGGATACAATTTATAAGAAAGGTCTGATAAGAATGAAATTTGAAATATCCGACAGAATGTCAAAAATGAAAGGCTCTGCAATAAGAGAAATATTCAAACTTGCAGGTGATCCTAAGGTAATTTCTCTTGCGGGAGGAAATCCTGCACCGGAACTATTTCCAAATAAGGAACTTTCTGAAATAGCAAAGGAACTTCTTGAAGAAAATCCGGTTCTTTCACTTCAGTACGGAGTGACAGACGGATATGTTCCATTGAGAGAACTTGTGAAAGAAAGACTCAAAAATAAAGAGAATATCGGAACTGAAGATGATGAACTTATCATTGTATCAGGCGGTCAGCAGGGAATAGAACTTGTAACAAAAGTGCTTATCAATGAAGGAGATGTGGTTATTGTAGAAGAACCGAGTTTCATCGGTGCTACAAATGCATTCCGTTCATATAATGCAAAACTTGTCGGTGTATCAATGGAAGATGACGGTCTTTGTGTAGAAGAACTTAAAAAGGCAATTAAGGAAAACAAAAATGCAAAGATACTCTACACTATCCCTACATTCCAGAATCCATCAGGAAATACAATGAGTCTGGCAAAAAGAAAAGAAGTATATGAAATCTGTAGAGAAAATAATATTCTTATCATAGAAGATAACCCATACGGTGAACTTTCTTTCACAGATGAAAAACTTCCTACCATCAAGTCAATGGATACAGATGGTATCGTTGCATATTGCGGTTCTTTCTCAAAGGTTATAGCACCGGGACTTCGTGTGGGATTCTGTATTGCACCTAAGGAACTTGTGGCAAAAATGGTTGTTGCAAAACAGGTAAGCGATGTTCATACAAGTATGCTTCCGCAACTTCTTGTGTATGAGTTTATGAAAAGATATGACCTTGACGAATATATCGAAAGAAACAGAAAACTCTATGCCCACAAATGTCAGACAATGCTTGATGCGATAGAAGAGTATTTTCCAAAGAGCATCAAACACACCACACCTAAGGGCGGTCTCTTTATCTGGTGTGATATGTGCGGTGATTATGACACAGGTATAATTGCCAAGGAAGTTGTGAAGGACAATGTGGTGTTTGTTCCCGGCTCTACCTTTATGGTGGATATGGAGAAGAAATGCTCATGCTTCAGACTTAACTATTCCACAATGAGTGATGAAAAAATTGTGGAGGGTATAAAGATACTTGGTAATGCACTTAAGAAGATAGTTGAATAATGAAATAATTCGGGGACGGGGCAGTTTTTGTAGCAACAAAAACCGCACCGTCCCTGATCTGTCTTATATAAGGAGAAAAATCACCCATCGGTGATTTTTAACCATAATTATTCATTATTCATCATTCACTATTCATCATTTCCCCCCTCCCGGGGAGTTTTTTCTGTATTCAGTGGGAGTCATACCCATAAGAGATTTAAATGTTTTGCAAAAATACATTGATGAATTGAATCCGGTTTCATAGGCAATTTCGGTTATATTTTTGTTTGTATTGTCAAGAAGTTTGCATGCTTTATGTATTTTTACCGTATTTATATATTTGACAAGTGAAATATCCGTGGCATTTTTAAACATTCTGCACAGGTGATACTTTGTAATAAAATGCTCGTTGGCAATTTCTTCAATTGTTGAGATTGTTTTGTAATTGGCGTCTATATATTCGATTATACTTGAGATTGTTTTGTTTGTACTGGATGTAAGAGGTTGTATATTCGCAGAGGTCTGCATACATTCTGTAAGAATTGCCATTATGTTTGAAAAATATATAAATGACATATTATCCTTCTTTTCGTAGGACTGCATTATTTTTTCGATGAAATATTTCATTGAGTGAAGTTTGTTCCCTTCAAGATGTATGCATCTTGAGGCAAAACAGGACAACAGCATTTCCTTTGCTTCTTTTGTGAAATATCCTGACAAATAATTATCAGTAAAGGTAATAAGATATCTTTCGTATTCGTCTTTGCCAAGCGTTTTGTGAAGTTTCATAGGAGGAATGAGTATAACATCACCTTCGTTTATTTCATAAAGACTGTCATCTATAAGATAAGTTCGTTTTCCCTTTGTCAGAAGATATATTTCATATGAATGATGATAATGAAGATCAGGCATTTCTTTGCCGCATCCTTCGTCATAAGTAGGGTGCATATAATCGTCTGTTTTTGAAAAGAAAGCAAGCATTATTGTCACTCCTTTTTAAATTATATCAATATTGTACAATAAATACTGAAAAAAAGCAATATAATAAAAGATTTATATAAAATAATGATATATCATAATGGCGTAAGCATATTAATTGTGCGAAAGG
>JAZSJF010000002.1:0-1931 GCA_045534195.1 Clostridia bacterium
TGTGTTAAGGTCGGAACAGATATCCCTTACCGGGCCTTGGCATATTGCAGGTCCGATTGAGTATGCTGAACCGTCGGAATTTATTTTTGCAAGAAATCCGTCCTGTGTGCCGACAATTTTTGCTCCGTTTGTCCAGTCGCATTCGCAAGTGACGCTTCTTCTCCATTGTCTGCCCGGATAATGAGGGAGAATTGATTCATCAATTGTTGAAACTTCATTTTTTAATAAAGCATCTGTATTGTCAGTTTTTGTCAAAGAAATAATTTTGCCATCAGAAATTGTAAATCTGTAAAGGTTATCTATTCCGCATATTCCTTCTACAGTATCGTTATCCTTGAAACGGATTGTTCTTACATATGCATCCTTTATGTTGTCATCATCAAATTCTGTCCAGAGTCTTGTAGGAATAATGGATTTTGCCTGAACATTTGCAGCATATTCTGCTATAAGTATTTTTACATTCTGCCAGTGTTCTGCAAATTCATGATAGTCAGGATGAGCAGGGTACTGTGCAAGCATATCCTTACTTACAGGACCTTTTTCATACATAACATTTCTGAATTCTTTCAAATCAATTGCAATGATATCGGGAGAACCGAAAGAATGGTTTGTTGATGCAGAGTAGAGAATATCTCTTTCTTTGTCTACAAAGAGAGAATCTGTATATGTCTGCACTCTCTCAGGTGTTCCGAAAATGCCGAGAAATTCAGGTTTTTTGCCATTCATTATATCCCATCTGAACAGTCCTGAAGGTGCTTTGTAATGTTCATCCTCCATTTTTCTGAATGTCATTGTTGAATACCAGAGCACACCGTATTTATCAAAATCCATACCCGCAACAAATGTATGTCCGTCATCAATGTCAATATAGTCATCTGCAGGAATAAGATCTCCGACTATTTCACCTTTATCAGTATTCACATCGTATGCAGTGAGAATGGATGTATTATTACCTGTTGTATATAATCTTCCGTCAGGACCTGTTACGCAGGGGCCCATATATGTATATGCAAGAGTTCTGCCTTTTTCTGTTTTATCACATGGAAGGCGGAAATTAAGATTTTCAATCTTTTGTTTATCTACATTATATCTCATAAGGTATCCGCTTTTTGTAGAGAAATATAGATTTTCATCAGGTCCGAGAACTATTCTGTATGAACGGTATTCGCTTACCTGACCTAAATCCTTGCATTTTCTTTCCTTACAGTCGTAACGGTAAAGATGACCTCTTATCCAGCCAAGCATATAGTATGCATCATCCTTTGGAGAATATACTGCACCGTATATGGATTCTCTTGGAGCAGGTATGCCGAGAAGTTCCACCTTGCCTGTGGTAGGATTATATTCCATAAGTTCGCCGCCCGGAAATCCCTCCCATGGGTTGGATACAAATGAGTAGGGGAGCCATACGGGATGACAAGGTGACTTGTCTGTGGAGTGAGTAACCATTATAAGTTTTCCGTCAGGCTTGAAATGAATTGATGTGTGAAATTTTGAGTCTCTTAAATATCTGTCTGATTTAAGTAAAAAATCCTTTGTATAGAAACATTCTGTGGCTTTGTTTGACTCGAATTCATATTTATACAATTTCGCATATTCGTGGTTTGTATGTTCAGAACATACACTGAAATAAAGAGTACCGTCTTTGTGAAGATTTGCATCCCAACAGGCATTGTGTTTAGGTTCATCTATAATTGCCTGTTTCAGATAAGTCTGATTGCAGACTCTGAAATCTTCTTTGTTTTCTTTTTTGATAACATAGGTTTTCGGATTCATAAAAACACCTCTTCAACATTAGAATATACTTATATTTTAATGAACGGTTTCACTGAGCACAATGTCAAATTCGCTTATTGTTTATCATTTTTTAACAAAAAAAGGGGCTGTCTCACTAAAAAAGTGAGGCAGTCCTGATTTTTTGCACACAAAAA
>JAZSJF010000322.1:0-2686 GCA_045534195.1 Clostridia bacterium
AACTGTTTTGAACAGATGCTCAGACGACTACGATTTTTACCTTACATCAGATTCTTCTGTGCTAAATGACCCATATCTTATGAAAGGTATGAAAGAAGCAGTAGAAAGAATCCGCGAAGCAATACAGAAAAAGCAAAAAATCACCGTATACGGGGACTATGATGTAGACGGCATAACAAGCACATATATGGTCTATGATTATCTCTTAAACTGCGGAGCAAGTGCAGATTATTTCATACCCGACAGAATGGATTCAGGATATGGATTATCTGACAGTGCCATTCATTCCCTTAAACAAAAAGGCACAGAACTTATAGTTACGGTGGATCTGGGGATATCTGCAATAAATGAAGCAGTTCTCTGCCGCAAACTTGGCATTGACCTCATCATAACCGATCATCACTCACTTCAGGGTGACGGTATTCCCGAGTGCATTGCCGTTATCAACCCGAAGATTCCTTCAGACTATCCCTTCTGCCATCTGGCGGGAGCAGGTGTGGCATACAAACTCATATGTGCCCTGTCCGACAACTCACAGTCTGTATCGGAAAAGTATCTTCCTTTCGCTGCAATAGGCACAATTGCAGACCTTGTGGAACTTACGGGAGAAAACAGATATATAGCAAAAAAGGGACTTGAACTTCTTAAATCCACTGACAACATCGGGCTAAAAGCACTCTTTGAAGTGTCAAAAATTGATACAAACAAAGTGTCTGCTTCAAGCATAGGATTTGCTATCGGACCAAGACTCAATGCAGCAGGAAGAATAGCCTCTGCATCAACCTCTGTTTCTCTTCTTGCATCCCATTCAAAAGAAGATGCTCTAAAAACAGCAAATGAACTGGAATCAGAAAACGAAAAAAGAAAAGCATGTGAACTTGAAATCCTCAACGAAGCACTTGACATAATAAAAAAAGAAAATCTTCACAAAGACGAAGTAATTGTAGTGGCAAATCCGGGATGGCATCACGGTGTAATAGGAATAGTATCATCCAGGATTACCGATACATTCTACAAGCCGTCTATTGTTATGAGCATTGACGAAACTACTGCCAAAGCCTCGGGAAGAAGCATCAAGGGATTCAACCTTTTTGATGCACTTGATTTGCACAGAGATTTCCTTGTGAAATACGGCGGACACGAACTTGCGGCAGGTCTTACAATCGAAAACTCAAAAATAGACGCTTTCAGAACTGCAATAAACAATTATGCAACTACCATTATCACAGAGGAAATATCCACCCCTACCATATACATTGATGACACAATTACACTGAAAGATGTATCTCTCGATACTCTCCGCCAGTTAAAATGTCTTGAACCCTGCGGTATGGGAAACAGATCTCCTGTGTATTGTATAAAAGAACTTACAATTACATCTCTCAAGCATCTTAAGGACAGTTCCCATTCATTCCTTACTCTGTCAGACAAATACGGGAATACAAGCGTGATGCCTGCTTTCGGTATGCAAAGTATAATGAAACGATACAAAGAGGGAAATGTAGTGGATGTCGCAGGTATACTTTCGGAAAACACATATAATTCGCGTACAATGTCGCAGTTTATCATAAAGGATATCCGCCCTTCCTTTCACCGTTTTGTCACAAGAGATGATGTGGGGAATGTATACAGAGCCGTAAAGAACTCAGTTACGGATTCTTCATTCGAAAGCACAAATGAGGGATTTGAAGATATAGTGTACAACGGATGTCACATTCATCACGGTATTGTGAAGGTAACAGTCTGTCTGGACATTCTTAAAGAACTTGGAATGATAGACTACTGTCAGGATGAAGAAAGGATAAAAATCCACGAACTCAACGGTTTCTTTAAACAGACAAATCTTGAGAAATCAAGCACCTATAATAAATATTCCCTGAAAAAATAATCCGTTTGCACGGTGAATGAATATTCAGAAAGGAAAATGTGTATGATTCAGAAATTCAACCGACTTCTGGAAACAATAACAAAAAACAACCCCAATGCAAATATAGAACTTATTACCAAAGCATATGAATTTGCAAGTGAGGCTCATAAGGATCAAAAAAGAAAATCTGGCTATCCCTATATAATGCATCCAATCGAAGTTGCACAGACTGTTGCAGAACTGAAACTTGATTCTGAGTCTGTTTGTGCTGCTCTTCTGCACGATGTGGTTGAAGATACAAAGTACACATTTGATGACATAAAAGAACAATTCGGCGAAAGCGTTGCCGAACTTGTTGACGGTCTTACCAAACTTGACAAACTCGCTTTCACATCTCAGGAAGAAAGACATATGGAAAATATGAGAAAGATGTTTCTTGCTATGACCAAGGACATCCGTGTAATTATGATCAAGTTTGCAGACAGACTGCACAATCTTTCCACACTTATAAGTATGAAAGAAGAAAAGCAGAGAGAGATAGCAAGAGAAACTCTCAACATCTACTCTCCTATTGCTCACCGGCTTGGTATGTACAAAATCAAATGGGAACTTGAGGACATAAGCCTTAAATATATTGATCCCGTTGCATATCACGAAATTGTTGAAGGTATAAATCAGAAAAGACACGAAAGAGAAGCATTTATCGTTGAGGTAAAGGCAGAACTCAAGTCCAAACTTGACGAAATGGGCATAAACTGCCGTATAGACGGAAGACCTAAACATCTTTACAGTATTTACCGTAAGATGTATACACAAAAC
>JAZSJF010000017.1:0-9253 GCA_045534195.1 Clostridia bacterium
AATCATCAATTTTAATGATGATTCCCAACCTTATAAAAGTATTTGAAATTATTTAATACTTTATAATAGCAATATAAAATATAAACCCCTTCGCCGTTTTGCGTTTCGGACAAATTTTACATTTTTTCTATTATCTGATCCATTCTTTGCCCTATAGCCTCTCTTACAGGACCTGTCCACATAAAGTCTTTTGGAAGTTTTTCTATTTCCATTTTTAACCCGTCATATAACGGCATCAGATTTTCCTGTTTCATACCTGTAGCATTAAGTACTTTTGTATTATCTGTAATTCTGTCAAACATTCTTGCATATTCAAGTTGATATCTCATCTTTGAAGGTTTTTCAGGATTCAGGCACCAGAGGTAGTCTTCCTTGTCTACCCATACTACTTCCATACCGCAGATATCCTTATACATATCTGCTATTTCACCCCAGGTGTGATATTCTGCAGTTGCCACATTGTAGTCATTTGCAAGTGCCTCATCTTTGAAGAGAAGTTTTGAGAGCATTTCTGCTACGTCGCCACCCCATGAGAGTGTTGCAGGCTTGTCTTTTGCCTGTATTGGCACAACAACTTTTTTTCCTTCTCTTGTTCTTCCCACATTAAGACTTGCCTCTGTTGTTACAAGTTGGTATCGTTTGTATGAATATGTAGTTGCAGGGCGGACAATTGTCCAGTTTTTGTATCCCGACTCTCTGAGCCAGTTTTCTCCTTTTGCCTTATATAATGAATAATCATTTGTACTTAAAAATGCTTCGTCTTCAGATACATCCAGAAGTCTTGGAGAGGATTCCTTCACAGGAATTTCTTCATTTGCATATACTCTGCATGATGAAAGGTAGAAATACTGATCGGTGTTTGCGAGAAATTTAGGTGCATATTCATAGAAGTTGCCTGCACCGTATGTCATAAAGTCCACAATTCCGTCATAACCGCCTTTGAGAAGTTCATCAAGTGCACCTTCTTCAAATACATTTGCCTTTATCCATTTGATATTTTTCTTATCTGATTCTTTTTCGTTAAGGTCGACTGCATAGATTTCGTATCCCAGTGCATCAAGATGGGGAACAAGATACTGTCCCATGGCACCGCCGGCACCCAATACAAGAATTTTTTTCATAATATATCAGATCTCCTTTTATATATCGTATACATAGATAATACAATACCTCGGAGCAGTAGTAAATGTCTTATCTGATATTTTTATCAAATGTGATACAGTTTGATAAAAACAACCATATTATATATACAATAATCACAAAGCCGGTGTAACCGAACAGAGGATAAACATATTCTATCAGATTTGAAAAACCGAATACCGACAAAACCAATCCCGAAATACATACTGCAGACACTGTGGTCAGTCTGTTTGAACCTGTTTTTCCTTCAATTATTCCCGTAAGGGAAAACCCGCAGGACAATGCAGTAGATACCATTGCAAGTATCAGTACGGTTTTTGATATGATTTCCGCGCCGAAGCCTATGCTTTCCGATATATATAGCATAGGAATGTCAAGTACCTTTATCTTCACAAAAAATTCCTTTATAAGAAAGTCGAGGACAATGCTTATAAAGGTAAGACTCATACATCCCATAAACGCTCCCTTTAAACATACTTCTTTTGAAGTAAACAGTTCTCTTGTTTCCCAGAAAAGTGATATAAGAGGGACAGAGTTGTAAGACACATATGCCACAGATGAGAGTATCCACATATATGATGTTTCTTCAAATGGATTAAATACCGCTTCCTTTGATAAAAGAAGATAATATATCCCGGTAAAAAGTATCCCCATACACATTACCGGCGAAATTATCAGAGATGAATTTATCAGAACAGTTTTGCCCGAAACAAAGATTATCATAAATATTACAGTGCAAATCACACCGAACAATGTGCCGTTTATCCCAAAAATCATCTCTCCCGCAGAGGAGAGCCCGGCAATCATTACGGTATATATGGAGAAAAGCAGACAAAAAGAAAAAATGTTATAAAAAACACCAATGTATGACGGCAAAATATCCGAAAAAGAATCTGTCCTGTTCCTGTATTTGTATATGATATTGTACAGGCAGTATGTAAATACAAAAAACACTGCCCCGGATAACCCCAGACCGTAAATACTTGCCTTGTTGTACCTTGAAAAGAAACTGAATATTTCTTTCCCCGATGCAAAACCTGCACCTATTACAGATGCTATAAACATTGCTGCAACTTTAAATGAGTTTTTTTGCAAGGTAATTCCTCCTGAATATAGAAAATCCTTGACTATTGACCATAGTTTTGGTAAACTATGTATATTAATTTGAATGGTGCATTATGCCAGATGCATACATTGAGGAGGAAATTTATATGAAAAACACGGAAAAAACAATGGAAAAAATCGTCGCATTGTGTAAGAACAGAGGATTTGTATATCCGGGTTCTGAAATCTACGGCGGACTTTCAAATAGTTGGGACTACGGTCCTCTCGGCGTTGAATACAAAAACAATGTAAAAAGAGCATGGTGGAAGAAATTTGTTCAGGAATCAAAGTACAATGTGGGACTTGACGCTGCTATTCTTATGAACCCTATGACATGGGTAGCATCAGGACATGTAGGCGGATTCAGTGATCCTCTTATGGACTGTAAAGAATGTAAAGCAAGATTCAGAGCAGACAAACTTATAGAAGATTATTTCCAGGAAAAAGGCGAAGCAGTAGTTGTTGACGGATGGGATAATAAAAAAATGTATGATTTCATTATCGAAAACAATATTGTTTGCCCTAAATGCGGAAAAGTAAATTATACAGAAATCAGAAAGTTCAATCTTATGTTCAAGACCTTCCAGGGTGTAACAGAAGATGCTAAATCAGAGATTTATTTAAGACCTGAAACAGCACAGGGTATCTTTGTAAACTTCAAAAGCGTACAGAGAACTTCAAGAAAGAAAATACCTTTCGGTATTGCTCAGGTAGGTAAGTCATTCAGAAACGAAATCACACCGGGTAACTTTATTTTCAGAACAAGAGAATTCGAACAGATGGAACTTGAATTCTTCTGTAAACCGGGCACAGGCCTTGAATGGTTTGCATACTGGAAAGATTATTGTAAGAACTTCCTTATAAGCCTTGGTATCAAAGAAGAAAATATCAAGATGCGTGACCATTCACAGGAAGAACTTTCTCACTATTCAAACGCTACTACAGATATCGAATTTATGTTCCCGTTCGGTTGGGGTGAACTCTGGGGAATCGCAGACAGAACAGACTTTGACCTTACTCAGCATCAGAACACTTCAGGAGAAAACTTGGACAACCACGTTCATGTTACAGGTGAAAGTTATATTCCTTATGTTGTAGAACCGTCACTTGGGGGAGACAGAGTTGCTCTTGCATTCCTTGTTGAAGCATATGACGAAGAAGTTGTTGATGAAAAGGACACAAGAGTAGTATTGAGACTTCATCCTGCACTTGCACCTGTTAAGTGTGCAGTTCTTCCGTTGTCAAAGAAACTTTCAGAAAAAGCAGAAGTTCTCTTTGAATCACTTTCAAAAGAATTCAACTGTGAATTTGACGAAGCAGGAAGTATCGGTAAGCGTTACAGAAGACAGGACGAAATCGGTACACCGTTCTGTATCACATATGACTTTGATTCAGAAGAAAACGGCACAGTTACTGTTCGTGACAGAGATACAATGGAACAGATTACACTTAAGTTTGATGAGGTTGCACCTTACATCAAATCCAAACTTGAGTTTTAATCAGATATTTTAGGGAGGAATTTATTATGGCTAAGTTTATTTTATCAGCATTTTCTGATGAGTATGATCCGGATTTTGACACCCAACTTGAGGGTGCTAAGTTAAACGGACTTACACACATCGAAATCAGAAGTGTGAACGGAAAGAACATTTCAGATCATACACCTGATGAAGCAAAAGAACTTAAAGCAAAACTTGATAAAGCGGGTATAGGTGTTTCATCAATCGGTTCACCTATCGGAAAAATCAATATCGAAGATCCTATGGAACCACACATCGAAAAACTTAAAAATGTAATCGAAATTGCAAAGATTCTTGAAGCAAAATACATAAGAATGTTCAGTTTCTTTATAGATAAGGACAAAAATCCTGCAGATTACAGAGATGAAGTAATGAAGAGAATGAGAATGATGCTTGATGTGGCAAAGGATTCAGGCGTTACACTTCTTCACGAAAACGAAAAAGGTATCTATGGCGATACAGTAGACAGATGTGTAGACCTTCTTGAAGAACTTAAGGAATACAACCTCAAAGCAGTATTCGATCCTGCAAACTTTATCCAGTGTGATCAGGAAACATTCCCATACGGCTTTGACAAACTCAAAGATTATACAGTATATATGCATATCAAAGACTGTGTAGAAGGCGGTAAGGTTGTTCCTGCAGGTTACGGTATCGGAAAGATAAAAGAAATCCTTGTATCACTTAAGGAAAGAGGATACGAAGGCTTCCTTTCACTTGAACCGCATCTTACAAACTTTGTGGGATTTGCAGCGTTGGAAGATTCAGGCGCAGAAGCGGTAGACGCACCTGCACTTGACGGCAAAGAAAAGTTTAATATTGCAGTAGATTCATTGAAGAAGATACTTGCAGAAATCTGATTGACAAAAACGGGTGTAAATTTTTTACACCCGTTTTGATTTTGATAAAAATTGTTGAAAAATAATAACCGCAAAGCACATACCTGTTTTAAATTCCCACGATGCTGTCCACCCCGAAAAAACACAGCACTTGGATATGTTTTATCACATCAAACGAAATGATTGACACAAATTGGGTATAATGTTATTATATTTATATATGTAATTTCACGGAGATGATTTATATGAAAAAAAACGGATTTAAGAACTATTTCGCTATATTTATACTGGCAGTTCTCATAATAGCAGTTTACAAGACCTTTGATAATATAGGTGTGCTTTTTGATGCGGTTAAGTCTTTTTTTGAGATAATCACACCATTTGTTGTGGGTTTTGGAATTGCATTTTTGTTGTATCCGTTATGCATTATGATGGAAAGAACCTTTCAGAAAAGCAAATTTAACTTTGTCAGAAAAAGACGCAGAGGATTTTCGGTGCTTGTGGTATTTACAGTGTTTTTCCTGATTATCGGTGCTGTGTTGTGGTTCATCATCCCTGCTTTGGGAAAGAGTTTTACAAACTTAAAAAATTTCTTCACTACCGATATGCCCGGTAATGTGCGGATAGCAGTTGCCAAACTTAATGAAATGGGACTTTATATCGGCGAACCTCATACTCCCGAATACTGGCTGGAACTTTTGTCCGCGGAGAATTTTGTAAAGACATTCTCTCTTATCCATTTTGATGATATAGGTAAATATGCAGGTAAAATCGTATCTGCTTCAAGTTCTGTTTTTGACGGTGTTATGTCGATAATCATTGCCATATACATCCTTATAGACAGAGAATCTCTCAAACACGCTGCAAAAGTAGTTTTCAAAAATACTTTAAGTCAAAAAGCCATCGGCAGAATCCGTGTCTATGCAGATATGGCAGTTGAGTTTATGTATCGCTATATCTTCTGTGTTTTGCTTGATGCATTGATAGTGGCGGTTCTTTCAGCAATTGTTCTTTCAATCATCGGCGCCAAATACGGAGTGCTTCTCGGACTTATGATAGGTATACTAAATATCATCCCGTATTTCGGTGCTATCATAGGCACAATCGTTGCGGCAATAGTAACTATATTTACAAACGACTTCACAACGGCGGTTATTCTTGCAGTAAGTATGATTGTGCTTCAGCAGATAGATTCAAATGTAATTCAACCAAGACTTATTGATAATTCATTCTCTATAAAGCCTTTCTGGGTAATATTCGGCGTACTTGTAGGCGGTGGATTTTTCGGTATATTGGGTATCATTCTTGCTATCCCCGTTATGGCACTTGCAAAAGAAATCATCGAAGACTATTTTGAGTGGAAAAATGCAAGAGAAAAAGAAGAACTTACAGAAACAACAGGAGAGTAATATATTATGGTACATTTCGGTCCTTCGGGAAACTCAGATTCATTTTATGCAGACGGACACAAATCCTCACTGGAAATGCCTGAATGGTTAAACAAACAAGGTCTCAATGCCTACGAGTATCAGTGCTCAAAAGGAGTGAAGATTTCTGCAGATACTGCAAACAAACTTGGTAATAAGGCTAAAGAAAACGGCATACTCTTGAGTATTCATTCTCCTTATTATATTAACCTTGCCACTGATGATGAAGAAAAACGACTCAAAAGTGTGGACTATATAATGCAGACTTTGAGAGCGGCAAACGATATGGGTGCTGACAGAATTGTTGTTCACTCAGGCGCCTGTGCAAAAATGGACAGAAAAGTTGCACTCGAATATGCAAAAAAAACACTTACAATAGCAAGAGATGCGGCGAAGTCCGAGGGGCTTCTTCACATTCACATCTGCCCCGAAACAATGGGAAAGATAAATCAACTGGGTGATCTTGATGAAGTAATGGAACTTTGCCTTGTGGATGATACATTTCTTCCTACTATAGATTTTGGACATCTGAATGCAAGAACATTTGGCGGACTTAAGACCTATGAGGAGTTTTTGCATATATTTGATACAATAGAAAACAAACTGGGATTTGACAGACTCAATATATTTCACAGTCATTTTTCAAAGATAGAGTACACCGTTCCCGGCGGTGAAAAGAAACATCTCACTTTTGCCGATGATGTATACGGTCCGGATTTTAATTATGTAGCGGAAATCGTTTATAAGAAAAATCTCTCTCCCGTATTCATTTGCGAATCAGACGGTACAATGGCAGAAGATGCAAAAAAGATGCAGGAGATGTATCTTCAGTTTGGAGGCAGATGATTTTGAATACTGCACTGATGAAACTTAAATCATCTATGGAACAAAAGGGTATAGAAGCAGTTCTTGTGACAGATATAAACAATGTATTTTATCTTTCGGGATTTACCGGCACAAGTGCATACCTTATTATAGATAATAACAACAATTATATATTTACTGATTTCAGATATATCCAACAGGCGGGAGAACAGTGTGAAGGCTTCACCGTAATAGATATAAAGGAAACAGAAAAATGCCAAAAGATATACTCGTCATATCAGGTGTGCGGTTTTGAGGATTTGAACATTTCTCTTTCTTTGTTCAATAAGTTCAGAAAGAAATTCAAAGCAGTCTGCCCCATAGGACTTCTGATATATGATCTGAGAAAGGTGAAGACAGAAAAAGAAATCAGTCTTATAAAAAAGGCTCAGCAAATTACCGATATGGCATATTCCCATATACTTACTTTCGCAAAGAAGGGAATGACGGAGAAGGAAATTGCACTGGAACTTGAATTCTTTATGCGAAAAAACGGCGCATCGGCAGTATCTTTTGATATAATATGTGCATCAGGCGAACGCGGTGCTCTTCCTCATGCCGACACAACAGACAGGAAACTTTGTGAAGGAGAACTGGTTGTCCTTGATTTCGGATGTATATACGAAGGATATATGTCGGATATGACAAGGACTTTTGGGGTAGGCTATGTATCTGATGATATAAAGGATGTATATGATACGGTTCTTGAAGCACAGACAGAGGTGTTGAAGCATATTGCTCCGGGAAAGATATGCTCGGATATGCACAAAATAGCAGAAAATGTGATTGACAAAAAATATCCCGGCACTTTCGGTCACGGACTTGGACACAGTGTGGGTATAGAAATTCATGAAAGTCCGAACTTTTCACCAAGGTGTGATGATGTCATATGTCCCGGTAATGTAATCACTGTAGAACCGGGAATATATATTCCTCACAAAGTAGGGGTGAGGATAGAAGATATGGTGGTAATTACCGAAGATGGATACGAAAACATCACCAAATCTTCCAAAGAATTGATATATATTTAATAAAAGTCTTGATTTTTTTTGTACTTTGGTATAAAATGGTATAGTAATTATGATAATTGTGGGTATCAGACCGTCAAATTGCTGCACAATTTTTTGTGTATCCCCGGCATAGCCTGAGGATTTGAAAGGTCATCAAAGTAACCATAGGAAAATACGGAGGTAAATAACTATGATTTCAGCAGGCGAATTCAGAAACGGTGTTACATTTGAACTTGAAGGCAATGTATTCCAGATTGTAGAGTTCCAGCATGTAAAACCCGGTAAAGGAGCAGCATTTGTAAGAACAAAACTCAAAAATGTTATTACAGGCGGCGTTATAGAAAAGACTTTCAGACCAACTGAAAAAATGCCAAAAGCACATATCGAAAGAAAGGATTATGAATACCTTTACAACGATGGTGACCTTTATTACTTTATGGATCAGGAAACATACGAACAGATTCCTCTCAATCAGGAAACTCTCGGTGATTCTATGAAATTTGTAAAGGAAAATATGGTAGTTAAAGTAATGAGTTACAAAGGCAGCGTGTTCGGTATCGAACCTCCTACATTTGTAGAACTCACTGTTACAGAAACAGAACCGGGCTTCAAAGGTGATACATCTACAGGTGCTACAAAACCTGCAGTTGTTGAAACAGGTGCACAGATTAACGTTCCTCTCTTCATTGATCAGGGCGAAGTAATCAGAATCGACACAAGAACCGGAGAATATATGGAAAGAGCATAATCTTTCATAATTTAAATATAATAATCAAAAAGGAGAGTTTCATTATGGAAAACATTTCAAACAAAGTGTCATATGTTAAAGGCCTTATAGACGGTCTTAAGATTGACGAAACTTCAAACGAAGGCAAAATTTTTAAAGCTATTCTTGAGATTCTCGATGAAGTTAACGAATGTGTTGACGATTTGTATGATTATCAGGACGAAATGTCTGAAAGAATTGATATGATTGATGACGATCTTGCAACAGTTGAAGATGTTCTTCTTGAAGAAGATGAATGTGACGGAGATTGCTGCGGCGAATTCTATGAACTTGAATGCCCTGAATGTGGCGAAACAATCTGCATAGATGAAGATGCATTGATCAACGAAGAGACAATCGTTTGTCCTAATTGTGACAAAGAGATTGATTTTGACATTGACTGCGATTGTGATTGCGATTGTGATTGCGATTGTGACTGTGAATAATCAAAAAGCCTTTAAATGCGGTGTGAATTTTTCACACCGCATTTTTTGTGTAACGAAAACAACACCAATTGTGAAATTTATGTATCAAAAGTGACTGTCCCTTTTGGTGCATTTTTCATTAAAAAACCACCCCTCTC
>JAZSJF010000023.1:0-1580 GCA_045534195.1 Clostridia bacterium
CCTTTCCTCAAAACATTGACTTATATAGCCATTTCTGTTATAATTATTTTACAGATATAAAGGAATTAAATCTAATCAAATCTTATTTTTTTGTAGGTGAATATTATTTTATGAAAAAGGATTTTTATACTCAACTTTCAAACCAGTATATATTTTCATTATTTAACAGCAGCAAAAAAAGAAAGAATAATAAATTCAAAAATCACCATCACACAGAAATGGAACTTGGCCTTATATTGAAGGGAAAAGGCGAATATATATTGAACAATGTGACATATACCGCCGATGAGGGGGATTTGTTTATTGTCCGCTCCAACGAAATGCACTGTGTACCAACAATCACCAGTGAATCTCTTGTGGCATTCAATATTCAACTGTCACCTTTTTTCCTCTGGAACATATGTTCAGACTATATTCCACCACAAAAAATACAGGCTCTTATAAATCCCGATATAGAAATCACTCACAAACTTCACGATACGGAAATCGCCCATTGTATAAAAACCATATCGGAACTTATGGACTCACACAATGAATCGGCAACTTTCGTCATAAGAAGCCTTGTAGTAAAAGTAGTTACTATGATTTCGGAAAAAACCGATGTATCTGATATTGCAGCAATTCCGCCGGTGAAGCATCTGAAGGATATTCAGAACTCAATTGACTATATCAAAAGAAATTTTTCAAAGCAGATCAGTCTTGATGATATGGCAAAAAATGCGGTTATGAGTGCATCGTATTTCTCAAAGATTTTTAAAACGGTCACAGGTGTATCGCCATATAACTACCTTATGACCACAAGAATAGAAAATGCTCTGGAAAGTCTTAAATCCACAAACAAAACCATAACGGAAATCGCTTTTGAATGTGGATTTGCTTCGATTACATCTTTTAACAAAGCATTTAAGAGTGCAGTGGGCCGTGTGCCGACTGAGATAAGAAACGACTATTTTCGTTAAGAAAATGTAAATAGTTAAACTCGGCAGGAGTAGAACCCCTGCCCTACAATGCTCTGCTTGTCCGTTCTGTAGTCTTTTTCCTATCTCATTCAGTGTCAAAACAAACAGGGATGTAAAAAGTTTCACTTTTTACATCCCTTGATTTATTCATATACACCTCAAAATCTGAAATCAGCATACCCATTAATTTCATCAATGGTTTTTCTTATTGTTCTTGCATCTTTACGGAAGGCTGTCGGATTTTTCTTTATAGCATCTTCGCACATATCCGTTCTGTAATAACAATACTCCACTTCCATAGGCTCTGCCACTTTAAATAATGGAATATCCCTATAGTTTTTCAGTGCATTGCTTATTGTTTCAATCAGTATTTCATCTGAATTATCATAAGTCTGTGCATTATTTCTGAAAGTTGCTTTCTTTACCGCACCTGTATATATTGCCGGTATGTATTCCTTCGCTTGTTCACAAGCTGTTTCATCACCTGTTACTGCTATGACGGGTACTCCGAACTTTCCGCAAAGGGCGGCATGAAGTGCTACTTCAGAAAATTCCCTTCCGTTTACTTTTATATAAAAAATGCTTCTTGATGCTATGGTATGGTCAAGAAATGCGCCTATT
>JAZSJF010000332.1:0-9458 GCA_045534195.1 Clostridia bacterium
GGACTTAAAAGTACTTATTCGGGGCAGGGGCTCGGATTCGAAAATGATACGGGAGCACCTTTGATAGAGTCACTTTTTTCATACAAAGCAGAGTTTCTTAAACCCTATGACAAACTGTATATTCTGGATGCTTTTAAGAAACTTTCATACGAGGATTCACAACTTAAATACAGATATAATTCCCAATCAGGAGAAATCCATATAAACATAATGGGAGAGGTGCAACTGGAAGTCTTAAGAAAAATGTTCGCTGAACGTTTTGGAATAGAAGTGGACTTCTGTGAGTCGGGTGTGGTGTACAAGGAAACAATATCAAGGGAGGTTGAAGGTGTAGGGCACTTTGAGCCTTTAAGACACTATGCAGAAGTACATCTTCTACTTGAGCCTCTTGAAAGAGGAGAGGGGCTTAAGTTTGAAAGCAAATGCCCTGATGATGTACTTGACAGGCACTTTCAAAGATTAATTCTTACCCATCTTAAGGAAAAAACTCACCTTGGAGTTCTTACTGCTTCCCCCATAACCGATATGAAAATCACTCTCTATACGGGTGCTTATCACAAAAAGCATACTGAAGGAGGAGATTTCCGCCAGGCGACATACAGGGCGGTAAGACAGGGGTTGAGAAAGGCAGAAAGCGTACTTCTTGAGCCCTGGTATGAGTTCACTCTCAAAATCCCTTCAGAAACCTCCGGCAGGGCAATGACGGATTTGTCCAATATGGGAGCGGATATCAATATGCCTGAGATTATGGGAGATTCTTCTGTACTTACAGGATATGCACCTGCAAAGAAACTTCGCCCGTATGTAAAGGAGATAACCGGATATACAAGAGGAATGGGAAGAATATCTCTTTCTTTTTCGGGGTACAGAGAATGTGACAATGCGGAAGAAATTATAAAGGAAATCGGATATAATCCTGATTTTGATACAGAAAATACTGCAGATTCAGTGTTTTGTTCCCACGGTGCGGGATTTGTTGTTAAATGGGACAAAGTGGAAGAATATATGCATCTTGACAGTATATTTGATATCAGAGAACAGCAAAATGAGATTCCGGTCAATTTCAGAAAGACAAATCTTTCGGATACTGTTGAAAATGAAGCGGAAATAATGAAAATATTTGAAAACACCTACGGTAAAATAAAAAAGAAAACCGATGGTGTAAAGGTGGAAAAGAAAAAGCATTCACAGTCTGTTCAGCCCGTGTTTAAAGGAAAGGCAAAGAAATACGATGATGAGTATCTCCTTATAGACGGATACAATATTATATTTGCCTGGAGTGACCTTAAGGAAGCGGCAAAAGAAAGTCTGGAACTTGCCAGAAAAAAACTTATTGACAGAATTTCCAATGTTGCCGCAGTAAAAAACGAAAATGTGATTATTGTCTTTGATGCCTACAAAGTTAAGGGCGGAAAGGGAACTGTTGAGGAAGAAGGCAATGTAACGGTAGTATATACCAAAGAAGCGGAAACTGCCGATACCTATATAGAAAAAGTGTCTCACAAACTGTCAAAGAACAATCTTGTCCGTGTTGCCACATCAGACTCAATGGAGCAGATTATCATCATTGGTTCGGGAGCATTCAGGATAAGTGCAGAAAACTTTCTCAAAGAAGTTGAAATTGTTGAGAAGGAAATAGACAAGTTTGTAGATGAAGAATGCTGAAAAATAAGGATAATACTATGAGAAAACTTATTCATATTGCGACAGTTGAAGATAATGACAAAACAGTGGGAGTGATTATCAGAAGATATTTTGATATATCCTCCCATCTTTTGGCATATCTGAAGAATAACGACGGGATATATCTTAATGACCAACAGGTAACAGTGAGAAAGACTGTAAGAACAGGGGATACCCTGATGCTTGTTCTCCGTGATGCAAAATCACCAAATATTGTTCCGGTGAATCTTCCTTTGGAAATAGTGTATGAGGATGAGGATATTCTTGTGGTAGACAAACCTCATAATATGCCGGTGCACCCCAGTATAAATAATTATACAAATACTCTGGCAAATGCGGTGATGTACTATTACAGAAATGAGGCTTTCACATTCAGGGCGGTCAACCGTCTTGACAGAGATACAACAGGGCTTGTTGTTATTGCAAAAAACCGATATTCTGCAGATATACTTTCAAGACAGATGAAAGATGGTGTATTCAAAAAAGAGTATACGGCACTTGTGGAAGGTATCCTTTGTCAAAAAGAAGGGGAGATATCTGCACCAATCAGGAGAGAGTGCGAAAGTGTCATAAAACGGTGTGTATCTTCTGACGGCAAATATGCACTGACAAAGTACAGGGTAATGGACGAAAGAGATAATAAATCCCTTGTAAAAATCCGTCTTATGACAGGCAGAACACATCAGATAAGAGTTCATTTTGCCTATATCGGACATCCGTTGTGTTATGATTATCTCTACGGCACCGAAATAAAGGGAAAGACCTTTTATCTGAGATGTTCCCGAATAGAGTTCAACCACCCTTTCACAGGAAAAAAGACAGTTTTTTCCCTGTCTTCCGACAAAGAAATTTCCAAATTGTAAACCAAGTGTAAATTTTAATACTTTTATCAGAAAAAAGATCTCCAAAAACTTGACATTCGCCGGTTAATTTGGTATGCTTTATTATGTATGATTATACTATAGGGTTAGTGCGCCCTTTTTCAGGAAAGATGTGGTGTAAGTTTGAAAAAAAATAATAAAGTTTTTAAAATTATACTGATTATCCTTTTGGTTCTCATTCTTCTTCTGGGAGTAGTAACCGTGAAATTCTGGAACACCATAACGGCAGTTTTTGACGGATTGAATTATTCACAGGACGAAATAGAAAATGTCAGAGTAAAAAACCAGAAAGTCGTAGATAAAGAACTTGGGAAGTATCCCGATCTTTATTTCAGAAATCTTACGGAAGATGAGATCAAGGCTATTTCCGAAGGAAAGATAACACAGGAAGATATTCCGTATCTTGTTACCGGGCGTAAGGTATTCAAAGACGGTGCAGTAATTACCGCCGAAGAGTATGAGAAACTTATTGAGCAGGAAAGAATTGAAGAACAGAATAAAAATACTCAGCAACAACCGACGGCAGAGGATGATAAAACAAATTCCGGCAATTCTCAGGAAACGACAGTTCCGAAACAGGAACCTGTCAAACCCCAGGTTGATCCTGATGTTCCTAAGACCGATCCTGAACTTGAAGCAGTACTTGAAAAACTCTTTGTGCTCAAGGCAACATTTCTTGCAGATATAGAAACTCAGGTCAACAATATGATAGATGAGTATCTGTCAATTCCCAAGAAATACCGTTCAAAGAAAGTAAGAAACGAATACATAAGCAAAGCATTTTCTCTTATGGCACAGACTGAGCCTAAGTACGATGCAGAATTTGAAACGGTTGTAAAGGAACTGCAGACAGTTCTGGAGAAGACCGGCGGAGATATGAGTCTTGTGGATACGGTGAGAACCACTTACAAAAAAGAAAAGGCTTCAATCAAAGCAAAATATGTCAGCAAGGCAAGAGAATATATGTAAAGCGATAATTAATTTATTTATTAAATTTTTTATATAACGAATTTTTTTAAGGGGTGTGAACACATTGGCAAAGAAAATGAAAAGACTTCTTTCACTGATTATCTGTGTTATGATGATTGCATCATCATTGGCAGTTACATCTGTGACCGGAGCAACACAATTTTACGATATGCCAAACAACTGGTCAACAGAAGCGTTGACACATGCAGTAAGTTATGACTTGTTGCGAGGTAAGGGAGGCGGGATGCTTTGTCCTGACGATTACCTTACAAGAGCAGAAATGGCTACTGTTATAAACAGAGCATTCAATGCGGAGATAGCAGCAGATATTACATCATATACTGATGTATCATCTTTTGACTGGTATTACAATGAATTCGGTAAGGCGCTCAATATGCAGACCTTCTACGGAACAGGAGATAATATGTTCCGTCCGGAGAACACTATTACAAGAGAAGAAGTGTTTATTGCAATTGCAAGAGCCCTTGTAGTTTCTACTACAGATTACAGTGTACTTGATAAGTTTACTGACGGTTCAGATGTGTCAGGCTGGGCTAAAGAATTTGTGGCTGCACTTGTATCCAACGGATATGTAAACGGCTACGGCAACGGCACAATATTGCCAAAGAATAATATTACAAGAGCAGAGTTTGCTCAACTTCTTTACAATATATTCAAGCAGTATATCACAGCCGCAGGTACATACAATGATGTTGTAAACTACGGCGGTGTAGTTATCCGTAACGAAGGAATTTCTTTGTCAAATGTTACAATCAACGGCGACCTTGTAATCGCAGATGGTGTAGGCAAAGGTGTTCTTGTGCTTGAAAATGTCAAGGTTAACGGAAGACTTCTGGTAAGAGGTTCAAGCCATATTACTGTGAAGAATTGTGAATTTACCAAAGGCATCGTAGTTAAGAATGTGAATGGTACAGTTCATTTTGACAACTACCGTAACGAAACACCGTTTGTAAACTTCACAGAACTCACCAAGGCTACATTCAAGAGTGATTCCTATACAATCGGCTTTGGCGGCGGTTCATCAGGCGGTTCATCAGGCGGTTCGCCAATACCTGCAGAACAGCATGATGTTGTGTTCAACCTTGGTGGCGGTACAATTGCCCCGGGTGTGAGCGATATTGTCAATAATACTCTCAAGGTATACGAAGGCACAACTATTACACCTTCTATGCTCCCCGGAGAATCAGTGGTTACAAAAGCGGACGTTACTTTTGGTGGATGGCTCTATGAAGTAACTCCCGGAAACTGGGTTCCCGTTCCACCTACAGGTGTAACTGTAAACAGTGACTTGCATTTGCAGGCAAAATGGATGGCAGGTATCACATATGTGTGCGATGACAGAGATGTTGAAATCGCTAAAGACAAAGTGGAAATCGGTGATCAGGTAACACCTATTGCAAATCCTACAAGAGAAGGACACACATTCGCAGGATGGTATACAGACAATACTTATACAACACCATACAATTTCTCTGATCCTGTATCAGTAAATACAACAATCTATGCGAAATGGACAGTTAATAACTATATAGTAACATTTGTAACAGGTGACGGTGCTACATCTGTTGCTCCGAGAACCGTTCCGTATAACACAACTGTTACTGAACCTTCACAACCCTCTAAAACAGGATATACATTTGCCGGTTGGTATAAAGATGTTGCATGTACAGTTTCATTCAACTTTGCAACCGACAAGATTTTGAACGATACAACATTATATGCTAAGTGGACACCGATTCCGTTCAAAGTTACTTTTGAAACATACGGCGGAACAGGAGTACCGGCTTACATAATGGTGGATTATGATACTGCAATCAATGTAAATTATACTCCTGCCAAAGCAAATGCAACATTTGGCGGATGGTACAAGGATACAGCATATGCAACACCATTTGTAATTAATGTAGACAAAATCACTGCAGAAACTACACTTTATGCTAAATGGACATACAAAGTAATATTCAATGCAAACGGCGGTTCGGCAGTTTTGCCTCAGGATGTAGTTCACGGCAATCTGGCTTCGGAACCAACAGAACCTACAAAAGCAGGTTTCTACTTTGCAGGATGGTTTACAGATACTACATATACAACTCAGTATACATTTGGAACACCTGTTACCGACTCAATTGTCCTTTACGCTAATTGGTCATCTGTTCCTGTTACAACATATACAGTTACATTCAATACAGATGGCGGTTCGGCAGTTGCACCTTATGATAATGTAACAAGCGGCTCAAAGATTGATGCACCTGTTACTGTAAAAGAAGGTTACAACTTCCTTGGTTGGTACAAAGCGGACAACACACTCTTTGATTTTGATACAGAAACAATCACATCAAATATCACTCTTACTGCAAAATGGGAAAGAATTACATTTACAGTGAAGTTTGATTATAACAACGGAATTGCGGATACTTCAGAAACCGTTTATTACGGTGAAAAGGTAACAAAACCTGCAGATCCTGTAAAGCCGGGACATACATTTGTTACCTGGATTAATAAGGCAGATAATTCAGAATTTGATTTCAATACAGAAATCAGAAACAATATCGAACTTATTGCAAAATGGGATATCAACTCATATGAAGTAACATTCAAACCGGAAAACGGAAACACAGAATCCAAAGAAACAGCAAATTACGATACAAAGGTAACAAAACCTGCTGACCCTGTAAAAGAAGGTTATACCTTCCTCGGATGGTACAAAGCAGATGATACACTCTTTGATTTTGATACAGAAACCATCAAATCAAATATCACTCTTACTGCAAAATGGGAAATCCTTAAGTTTACAGTAACATTGAATATAGGTAACGGCGATGTTCAGACATTGACAAATGTTGAATACGGAAGCACAATTTCCGAACCTATTTTCGATCGTGACAGAGAAGGATATGAATTTGCAGGATGGTTCAGACAACCCGATGGTATGGGCGGAGTATTTAACTTCAACCATGACGAGATTACCGAAGATACAACCATTTACGGATGGTGGATAAGAAAGTCCTATTATCTCTATCTGGATATGCTCGGCGGTAAACTTAACGGCTCTGACGACATCAGAATTCCTGTAAATCACGGCGAAACTATGCCGGGAATTGATGATCCTGTTAAGGAAAATGCAGTATTCGGCGGATGGTACAAAGATACAGCATATACCACACCGTTTGTATTCAATGTGGATATAATCACTTCTGAAATTACTATCTATGCAAAATGGACATACAATGTAGTATTCAATGCAAACGGCGGTTCGGCAGTTGGCCCTCAGGATGTTGTTCACGGCAAACCGGTTGCAGAACCAACAGAACCTACAAAAGCAGGTTTCTACTTTGCAGGATGGTTCACAGACAGTGAATGTACTACACAGTATAACTTTGAATCAGTTGTTACAAATTCATTTGTGCTTTATGCAAAATGGTCACCGGATCCTGTTACAACATATACAGTTACATTTGATGCAGATAACGGTGAAACACCGGTTTCAATTCCGATAACAGAAGGCTCAAAGGTTACAAAACCTGCCGATCCTGTAAAAGAAGGATACAATTTCCTTGGATGGTATAAGGCAGATGATACAGAGTTTGACTTTGTAACAGAAACAATCACATCAGATATCACTCTTACTGCTAAATGGGAAATCAAGTCATTTGAAGTTTCATTTGATGCAGATAACGGAGAACAGGCAACAACAGTTCCTGTAAATTATGGTTCAAAGGTATCAAGACCTGCAGAACCTTCAAAGACAGGTTATACATTCCTTGGTTGGTATGCAGATGATACACTCTTTGATTTTGACACAGAAATAATTACAGGTCCTGTAACTATTACTGCAAAATGGGAAATCAATCAGTATCAGGTATCATTTGACTGGGGTGAAGGTACACCTACATCAGGAACACAGACAATAACCTATGGCGGTTATGCAACAAAACCTGCAGATCCTACAAGAGAAGGTTATAACTTCCTTGGTTGGTATGCAGATGGTCAGCCATACAACTTCACTACACCGATTTCCGATAATGTAACACTTGCGGCAAAATGGCAGATTAAAGTGTTTACAGTTAATTTCTCTGCAGGTGACGGACTGGATTCATCTATAAGTAATGTAGAATGGAATTCCACAATCAGTGCACCGGTAGATCCTGTAAAGACTGGTTATACATTTGGCGGATGGTACAAAAACAGTGACTACACAGTTTCATTTAATTTCGCAAATGATGTTATCAAAGAAGATACTACACTTTATGCAAGATGGACAATAAATGTATATAATGTAGTATTTGATACAGACGGCGGTTCGGTAATCACTGACCAGAACATAGAATACAATAAGAAAGCAAGCAAACCATATCCGGATCCTTCAAAGGACGGTCACACATTCCTTGGCTGGTATAAGGACAGTGCTTGTACTGCAGAATATGATTTCAATACACTTATTACAGATGACACAACAATCTATGCTAAGTGGGAAATTAACACTTATCTGGTAGCATTTGAATCAAACGGCGGTTCAACAGTTCCTTCACAGGAAGTTGAATATGAGGGATATGTTACAGAACCTGCAGATCCTGCAAAAGACGGATATATCTTCAAAGGCTGGTATGTTGACGATCAGTTTATTACAGAGTTTGACTTTGCCACACCTGTGACAGAAGATATTACTCTTTATGCTAAGTGGGAATTGAAACCTGTAGAATATGTAACAGTTACATTTGTTACAAACTGTGCAAATACCATTGAGCCGGATGACAAAGTTGTAAAAGGCTCAAAGATTTCTCAACCTGTAGTAGAAAATCAGGGATACACACTTGTAGGATGGTATACAACAGAGGACTTCAAGCCGGAAACACAGATTCACTTTGATACATATACATTTAACGAAAGCATCACAATCTATGCAAAATGGGATGCAAATCCTGTATACTATACAGTTAAGTTCTACAAGGGTATGACAAATGTATTCCTTAAAGGTCAGCAGGATTATATTTCCGGTTCACTTATTCCGGAGGGCGACATACCTCAGGATGCAATAAGAGCACCACAGGCAGGATTCTATAAAGATGAAACAATTTCTCCTCTTTATAGCGGAAAAGAATATACTCATATGATAGATTCTTCATGGTTCTATAAGAATGATGAAGATAAATGGGTAGAATTTGATATTACAAAAGATATAGTACAGTCTGACCTTGAACTTCATAACGGTACAAAGTTTATTGAAGGCGAAGTGTATATGGATGAATTCGGAACAGGATTCAAAGTAAACACTCCATATGAAACAGACATAACAGATTCATATCTTACAAATGTATTTAAAGATACTCTCTTTATCAATAGAGATAATCTTAACAATGCATACAATCTCCAGCAACTGGATGAAAAGAAAGCAGAACTTAAGTCAAAACTTATTGAAGCAGGATTTATCGATGCAAATGAAAATATCCTTGTACAGAATATCAAATTAAAATTCTCCAAACTTATCGGAGAAGAAAACTTAAGAGAATTCATTGTAGAAAACGCTAAAAAGCAACTTTCTTCAAATGACGGACTTAAGGATACTCTTACAAGTTATATTGATTCGCACAGTGCCCGTGAGATAGAATCACTTATAGTAAAGGCTATCAATAAGCAACTCGAAAACGAGGATACACATGATGAAACTGTTGAAATGATAGAAGAACTTGTCCTCGATGTTATCGAAAACAATCCTACAATGTTCTCTGATATGATAGAAGAATATATCGAAACAGAAATCAAAGAAGGAAGAGGCGAAGAAGTTCAGACTCTTATCGGTGAAATCATCACAGAAGGTATGACAGCAGATACCATCAAGTCAATTGCTTATAAGGTTGATATGACATCATTCATCAATGAGTATATTGACGGTCTTACAATCGAACA
>JAZSJF010000171.1:0-3151 GCA_045534195.1 Clostridia bacterium
AAAGTTCTCCTCTTTCAAGCATCTGCCAGTATTTTGTATTTATTTTTGAATAAAGACTTATCTTTTCGTCCCCTATCTCTCCAAGATTATACTTTGCGAACAATGTCTTCATAGCATACTTTTCTGCAGAGTTAAAGTCAAGAACAGTCCCGTCTACATCCCACAATAAATGTTTATACATATATATCCCTTTCTGAATGCAGTACATTATAAAATAAGTGAACAATTTAGATGCGACTATTTTAGCTAAATTTTGAACTAAAGTCCAAAGCTAAATTATTCCACTTTGTTTCATAGCTAAATTGTTTTTTCAAAACAGCTAAATTAAATTCGCTTTTAGCGTGCGAAGCACATTTAGCTGCCTCAGGCAATTTAGCTGAACTTGTTCAATTTAGCTCGCGGAACGCGAATTTAGCTGAATAGATTTAACTATCGTTAAATCTATTCTACCATTTTTGTCCTCAAAAAACAACCTTTTTTTAAAAAACCTCATCAATACAACAACACTATATATAAGTACCAAAACATATGTATTGACAAAATACTACAATATATTGTACAATCGTATACGGAAGATTATTTCCGACAATTTTTAAAAAAGAGAGGGAAAAGAAAATGAATCTGATTTATGGAGTAAAAGACAGACCGACTTTTGGTAAATTGCTTGTATTTGCTCTTCAGCAACTTCTTGCAATCCTTGCCGCTACAATTGCAGTTCCGTCAATTATCGGCAACGGTATGTCCCATTCTGCCGCACTTTTAGGTGCAGGTGTAGGTACTATTGTGTACCTTTTGTTTACTAAGTTCAAGAGCCCTGTTTTCCTCGGCTCATCATTCGCGTTTATCGGATCTATGTTTGCCGCATTTGCAGGCGCTGTATCAAACGCTGCAGGTTATGCAGGTCTGATTCTCGGTGCAATTTTTGCAGGTCTTGTTTATGTTGTTCTTGCAATCATTGTCAAAATTGCGGGGGTTAAATGGATCAACAAACTTATGCCTCCGGTTGTTATCGGTCCTACTGTTGCACTTATAGGATTGTCACTTGCAGGTGCTGCCATAAACGATCTTCAGGTAGGTAAAGTACTGGCAGAAGGCGTGTCTGTTGCATCTCCTTACGCTTGTATCATCTGCGGACTTGTTACCCTTTTTGCAGTTATGATTTCTTCTGTATACGGCAAAAAGATGACAAAACTCATTCCGTTTATAATCGGTATTGTTGCAGGGTATATCGTTGCTACCGTATTTACATTGATTGGTACTTATACAGACAATCAGGCTCTTATGATTATTGATTTTTCTGCATTCAAAAATATGCAGTGGTATCCTGATTTCACATTTGTAAAGGCATTTGAAGGTATCAAGGATATTGATGCAAGTTATATTGCAACTATAGCAGTTGCTTACATCCCTGTTGCATTCGTTGTATTTGCAGAACACATTGCCGACCACAAGAACTTAAGTTCTATTATCGGTACAGAACTTCTTGAAGAACCCGGTCTTCACAGAACTCTTCTCGGCGACGGTATCGGCTCAATTGCAGGTGCATTATTCGGCGGTTGCCCAAACACAACATACGGAGAATCTGTTGGTTGTGTTGCTATTACAGGTAATGCTTCTGTAGTTACAATCGTTACAACTGCAATCCTTGCAATCATTGCTTCATACATTGCCCCGTTTGTTACATTCCTTGCTACAATTCCAAACTGTGTAATGGGCGGTGTGTGTATTTCATTGTACGGATTTATTGCAGTTTCAGGTCTTAAGATGATTCAGCAGGTTGACCTTAATCAAAACAAAAATCTCTTTGTTGTTGCGGTTATCCTTATTACCGGTATCGGCGGTCTTACACTTACATTCGGAAAGATTACAATCACATCTATTGCATGTGCATTGATTCTTGGTATAATCACAAATATCGTTACATCTAAAGCAAAAGAAGAACAGGAGTAATACTATGAGTAAAGTTGTTACATTTGATCATCCGCTTATTCAACACAAAACCACAATACTTCGTCAAACCTCAACTACCAACAAGGAATTCCGTGAACTTATAGAAGAAATAACAATGCTTATGTGTTATGAATCTTTGCGCGATCTCCCTTTGGTTGATATCGAAATAGAAACACCTATCAAAAAGACTACCCAAAAAATCATCTCAGGCAAAGACATTGCAATTGTTCCTATTTTGAGAGCAGGTCTTGGAATGGTTAACGGAATGCTTTCTCTTGTGCCTACTGCAAAAGTAGGTCACATAGGTATGTACAGAGATGAAGAAACTATGCAGCCATGTGAATATTACTGCAAACTACCTACTGATATAGAACAGAGATTGGTTGTAGTTACCGATCCGATGCTTGCAACAGGCGGTTCAGCCATAGATGCTATCAGCCAGATAAAATCATACGGCGCTACACATATTAAGTTTCTTTGTATCATTGCTGCACCGGAAGGTATCACTGCACTTTCAAAAGCACATCCCGATGTGGAAATCTACTGTGCAAATGTAGATGAAGGTCTTAATGAAAAATGTTACATTGTTCCCGGTCTCGGAGATGCAGGTGACAGAATATTCGGTACTAAATAACAAAATATAATTTTATATCATACTTTACAAAAAAGGCAGAAACGATCTATTCGTTTCTGCCTTCTTGTATTATTAAATTAATAGCATTCAATTACATCAACATTTCCTGTCAGAGTGTACTTACCCATAGAAATCTTAGGCATTAAGAAGTAATCACCTTTTTTGATTGCCTTTTCATATCCATCTCCAAGGATTTCGCCTTCACCTTCAATTACAATATACACACCATAACTGTCTTTAACATTCATTGTGTGTTTACCGCCTGAAAGAGAAATCTTGTTTACTATGAAACAATCTGTATGCTTTTCACCGATAAGTTCTTCAACTTTGACACCGTCACCCTCTGAGATAAGTGTACTCTGAATCTGTGCTTCAGGTGCCTTTGTAAATTCGAAGCATTTGATAGCATCTTCTTTTGGAAGGTTTATATACATTTCCTTGTCATTAAGTTTATAATCTGCACACCAATGCTCAGGCTGAATGGTAAAATCTGTAGGCTCCTGAACTTCAAGAAGAAGACAACCTGCACCGATAGCGTGAACTGTCTTTGCAGGAACAAGAAATACA
>JAZSJF010000260.1:0-3528 GCA_045534195.1 Clostridia bacterium
CTGTTTCCGGAACAGGCGGCAAACTGGGATTGGTTTTCCGGAATAATAAAAGAAAGCGGAAGAGAGGATGTAAATGTCCTTAACCTTTTTGCATATACCGGCGGAGCGACGGTTGCTGCGGCAAAGGCGGGAGCTTCTGTCTGCCACGTTGATGCGGCAAAGGGAATGGTTGGCTGGGCAAAAGAGAATGCAGCTTTGTCAGGACTTAGCGAGGCACCAATCAGATATATTGTAGATGATGTAAGAAAATTCGTAGAGCGGGAGATAAGACGGGGCAGAAAATATGACGGAATAATTATGGACCCTCCATCCTACGGAAGAGGACCAAACGGAGAAGTGTGGAAACTGGAAAACGAACTTTACGGACTTATCAGTTCCTGTATAAACATATTAAGTGATGATCCGTTGTTTATGATAGTGAATTCCTACACATCAGGGGTATCATCAACCATTATTTCAAACCTTATAAGCCTTACAGTAAAGAAGAAATTTGGCGGATTTGTGACAAATGACGAAATAGCAATACCTATCAAGGCATCAGGATTATATTTGCCATGTGGTGCAGCAACAAGATGGATAAAAGATTAATATAAAGAAGGTCACAACATTGATAAAAACAGAAAAACTGTCCTTTAAGTACAGGACGGAAGACAAAGAAAAGTTAATACTTGACTCAATTGACCTTGAGATAAAGAAAGGTGAGTTTGTGTGTATCCTCGGCCACAACGGCTCAGGTAAATCCACCCTTGCAAAGCATATGAATGCTATCCTTCTGCCTACAGGCGGCAAGGTGTATGTATCGGGGATTGACACTCAGGACACAGACAGACTTTGGGACATAAGACAGAATACTGCCTTTGTGTTTCAGAATCCCGACAACCAGATTGTGGCAACAATAGTTGAGGAAGATGTGGCATTCGCCTGCGAAAATCTGGGCATCCCTCCAAAAGAAATAAGAGAGAGAGTTGACGACGCCTTAAAAACCGTAGGGCTTTTGAAATACGCTTCATATGCACCTCACAGACTGTCAGGCGGACAAAAACAAAAGGTAGCAATTGCAGGTGTTATTGCTATGCGTCCCAAGACAATCGTCTTTGACGAGCCTACTGCAATGCTTGATCCAATCGGCAGAAGAGATGTACTCTCTACCATAAAGAAACTCAACAAAGAACTGGGAATCACCATTGTGCTTATTACTCACAATATGGATGAAGCGGCTCAATCCGACAGAATCGTCATTATGAACAATGGCGAAATAGTATCAGATGATACACCGAGAAATACATTTTCAAATGTGGAAAGAATGATAGAATTAGGTCTTGATACACCTCAGGTAACAAGACTTTGCCACCAGATGAAAAAAAGAGGAATCAACATCCCCCAGACTGTCATCACAGTAGATGAATGTGTGGATGAAATAATGAAGATTGCTCCAAAGGATGCACCATTTCCCGATTTGTCCTTTGCAAAAAAGAAAGAAGATACTTATACAGGCAAAGACGACATTATCAGAGTGGAAAACCTTTCTCACATATATCAGGAGAAATCTCCTTTTGAAAAAATCGCACTCAAAAACATTTCTCTTTCTGTAAAAAGAGGAAGTTTTGTAGGAATAATCGGCCATACCGGCTCGGGTAAGTCCACCTTTGTCCAGCACCTTAACGGACTTATCAAAGCAAGTGAAGGAAATATTTTTGTAGACGGACTGTGTGTAACAGATCCAAAGGCAGACATAAAAGCCATCCGCAAAAAAGTCGGTCTTGTATTCCAGTATCCGGAATATCAACTTTTTGAAGAAACTGTATACAAAGATATTGCCTACGGGCCAAAGAATATGGGTAAAACCGATGAAGAAATCGACGCCCTTGTGCGCCACGCCGCTGAAATGGTGGGACTTAAAGAAAAACATCTTCACAAAAGCCCCTTTGAACTTTCCGGCGGACAAAAAAGACGAGTGGCGATTGCAGGTGTACTTGCAATGAAGCCGTCTATCATCATTCTCGACGAACCCTGTGCAGGTCTTGACCCCAGGGGCAGAGATGAAATCTTAAATAAACTCAAAAAAATCAACAAAGAAGAAAACATCACCGTTATCACCGTTTCACATTCAATGGAAGATGTGGCAAGTACCGCAGATTCCGTAATCGTTATGAGCGACGGCGAAATGGTTATGCAGGATACTGTAGCCAATGTGTTCAGACACACAAAGGCTCTTCAGGACATAGGACTCAATGTACCTGAAGTAAGTTTACTTGCACAGAAACTTAAAGATAAGGGACTCAATATCCCTACAGACATATATACCGTAAACTATGCGGCAGATGTTTTGTGCGCCTTTTTAAAAGGAGGTGGGGCTTTATGATGCGTGATATTACTATCGGGCAGTTTTTCCCGGCGAAATCTTTCATACACTCTCTTGACCCCAGAACAAAAATCATCTTCACTCTTCTCTATGTGGCTTTGATTTTTGTATGCACAAATGTATGGTCGTATCTGTTTCTTACATCAGGCACATTATTTATTATAGCACTTTCAAAAGTACCTTTCAGAATGTATGTAAAAGGGCTTAAACCATTGTTGTTTCTCATACTTTTTACTGCAATTCTCAATGTACTTATGACAAAAGGGGAACCTGTAAGTCTTTTTGGCACAAAACTTGAATACGGATTTATCAGGGTGAGCAGAGAAGGTCTTATCTTAAGTATAAAAATGGCACTGAGGATAATATTCCTGGTGCTTGGTACAAGTGTGCTCACTTTTACCACATCACCCATTGTACTTACAGACGGTATAGAAAACCTCCTCTCCCCGTTCAAAAAAATCGGCGTACCTGCTCACGAACTGGCTATGATGATGACTATCGCTATGAGATTTATACCTACTCTCATTGAGGAAACTGACAAAATCATCAAGGCACAGAGTGCAAGAGGTGCGGACTTTGATACAGGCGGTATCATTCAAAAGATAAAGGCTATGATACCTGTATTTGTACCCCTTTTCATATCATCCTTCAGACGCGCGGATGAACTTGCAACTGCTATGGAGTGCCGTTGCTACCGTGGTGGAGAAGGAAGAACAAGATTAAGAGAACTTAGAGCAACAAAAAAAGATTTTGTTGCGGGAGTGTTTATATTAATGTTTACTATGGGAATAGTGGTATTGCGGCTGACAATGTAATGCCTACAATTACAACATCCCCGAAGGGGATATATCGCATCCGCAAGGATATATCGCGTTCCAACGGAACATATCGCAAATCCCAAAGGGATTTATATCGCGCATTACGAAGTAATGCCTTGGGATATTTCGACGACCTTTCACTTCGCTCAATATGACGAGAGTGCTTGAAGGTTTAAACTGCAGAACGGACAGATGAGGGCATCTGTCCCTACAAATAACTACCAATCGAGCAATCGTAGGGACCGACCTCCCGGACGGTCCGCCATGATTGTTTACATTTTGGGATAATTTGCAATCAGGATGATTTTGCTGACGGAATAATAACATAATTTTGTTATCGGATTTCAT
>JAZSJF010000094.1:0-3200 GCA_045534195.1 Clostridia bacterium
GCCTTTTCGGCATACTTTTCTCCTATGATACAAGCCGCCTTACATATATCCTTTATGGAAGAATACATATCATTGGGTCCGTTTTTATTTTCACATTCGCATACATAGTCATAAAGCCCTTCGTATCCCATCTCAAGGACCTTTTGATAGTTTATCACAGTATGATTGCCCACCATACATCTGCCGATTGCCGCCCATTCCTTCTGTGCTTCAATCTGCTTTTGAGTAAGTGGCTCCATGGCAAGCATATCACGAAACTTAATTGTATTACATTCAAAGTAAAGTTCAAGGTCCTCATCTGAAATATTGTTAAGGCTTGCACTTTCTCTTGTTTCTTCATTATCACAAAGTACCACATTATCTCCGTAACGGGTATCCTCGCCGTACTTTTCATTAGCGAAATTAAATCCTGTTACAAGTTCTCCCGGGACAATTACGGGAGTGAACTTTTCTATAGTATTCACAACACCGGAAGAAAACAGAAATGTGTTTGAAAGTTTCTTTTTGTATGCATCATACATACCTGTTGTGTAATAGACTTTATGTTGCATACAGTAGGCTTCTTCATATTGATTTTTATTGACAACCATATTTCTTAAGGCTTCACATCTGTCTGTCAAAGGATACATTGTAAGACTTCTCCTCTCATAATAAAGTTTTGCTTCTTTTGCGATTTTTTTGTATTCTCGGGGAAGGCAACCGAATTCCGCAAGGAATGCTTTGTTAAACCCGCCAAGTGTATCAAATCCGTAATCAAATGCCACACGGGTTGACTTTTTGCCCGACAAAATATCAAGGGCTGCAAGTGACAAACGATAGTGCCTTACATATTCGGTAAAGGATTTGCCCGTAAACTTATGAAACTTCGAGCAAAAATACTGGGTAGAATATCCGAACATTTTTGATATATCATTCAAAACGAGTTTTTCTTTTATGTTTTCGTGGATATATTTAACGGCATTATACATTCTGTCACCTCCCATATTCATATAATATCACAAAATGATATGAAAAACTACTCCTGATTTATTTTTATAAAAATCAAGCCACTTGTCAAAAAGGGGATGTACCCTTTTTTGACGAAGTATCTACCCAGGAATAGAAAAAATTGTTCAGAACGGACGAACTGAACCGAAGTTGTATGCGATACGCCGAGAGAGATAGTTTGTTCAAAACAAAAGGGCATATAATTTATAGGGATTAGGAAAAATGGTTTGTAACGCTCAAACAGAATCCGAAGCTGTATGTGATACTGCGAGAGGTTCTGTTTGAGTGTAGCAAAAGTGCATATAATAAAAGAAAATCTTGCAAACAAGCAAGATTTTCCACATTAATTATTATATTGTTATTAATTTTGGTATTACATTTTTATACTCTATCCGCACTTTTGCGCTACAGAGCATTTTTACAATCACTCCTACAAAGCGGATTGGGTGTCATTCGGATCCCCATTAATCGCCAGATCATATTCCACTGACCAGTCAAGTCCTCTGTACTCTGCGGCTCTGTCATCAGTTTCTATAAACTCCATAAGAAGGTCAAGCATATCCTTTGTCCAGGTGTTTTTGTCTATCTGTGCAGTTGTAAACTTATTGAGTGTTATCATTTCAAAACCGAACAGGTCTTTTACCTGTGTTTTTGCCGCACCGCCTACTACTTCTTCAACAAGATGGCTTGGTATAAACAAAACTCCGCCCCCTGCACCGAAAACAACATCACCGGGAAGACACACTGCATTGCCGATTCTTGTAACGGTATTAAAGCCTGTCATTATAAAATCACGGATAGGTGTAGGATCAATCCCTCTGTAATAAACCTGAGTATCCTCAATCTTTTTCATCTGTTCTGTATCACGGACACCGCCCCATATTACTGCACCGCCGTTTTCGTTTTTTGTTTTGTTTTTTATGGCAGTTGTAAGATTTCCGCCAAGAAATGTACCCTTATAAATCTTATCATACATATCAATTACGGGCACATCGTATTCACCAAGACTGTCAATTACCCACTGATTGTATGTACCTGTTCTCTGTTCACTTCTTCCGATATCCTTCACTACCTCATCAAAATCAGGTCTGAATGGACAATATGTGGCAGTAACGGCACGGCCGATAAGTTTTCTTCCATCGTCGTGAAGAGTATGAAGTCTGCCTTCAAACTGACTTTCATAACCTTTCACAAAAATCGGTTTCCACACTTCTTCAAGGGTAAGATTCTTAAGCGCTTTTAAATACTTTTCATCTACCTTTGGTCTTCCGTCAGGAAGTCTTTCTCCCTTCCACTGTGGTGTCAAAGCAATAATTTCTTCTTTTACATTAAAATTCATAATTATATCATTTCCTTTCCGTAAATACTTTCAAGTATTCCCTTAAGATATCCTATTGCATAAAGTCTGCCCAATGCGGTATATCCTGCCACATCCTGACTTTCTCCTGCCATAAGAGGTACATGGTCTACACGTATTGGAACACTGATATTACATTCCTTATAGAGTCGCATAATATCTGCCATAGGTATAAGTCCGTTATCGTGAAATGTTTCGTTGAACTTAAACTTATTTCCCACTGCATTTCTGAAATGAACAAAGAAAATTTTGTCCTTCAACTTTGGAATAACATCATACAAATCCTCGCCCATCATAAGATAGCAAGCCTGACACATTGTAACCCCGAGTTTGTCACTGTTCACAATGTTGATTGCCTTATTGATGTTTTCATAACTTATCATTATCCGCTCCACATTACCGAGTTTCTCAAGAGGCGGATCATCAGGATGAAGGGCAAGTTTTATATCATATTTTTCTGCATAAGGAATAACCGCTTTTATAAAATACACATAATTTGCCCAGAGTTCTTCTGCAGTTATCTTTTTACCGTTTGGAACATAGTCATTTATATCAAAGCCCGTAACAAGAGCGTTGCCTCTTTCTCTGATTGATGGATTTGTCCTTGTCCACCCCACATGCGCCATCCAGTTGAAACAGATAGTGCGGATGTCAAGTTCATTCATATACTCCATCATCTTTATCGCTTTTTCTATACATTCGTCTCTTTTTTCATCCCCTGCCTTTATATGGTCGTGAAGTTCATTTGGCATAGGTTCAATAATAAGAGGCTTTATACCAAAATCGGTAAATCTTTTGTATACATCCTTCCAGTGACCGAAATCCTTTATATCAAATTTTTCATCTTCAGGAAGTC
>JAZSJF010000325.1:0-13875 GCA_045534195.1 Clostridia bacterium
TTCTCTTTTTGCCATTTTTATCTCCTGAAAGCATTATTAATTGATTATAACACAAAATCCTTTTCAAATCAACCTTTTATTAGTATTTTTTGATGTTTGAAAAAAGAAAAAACCGATACAAAACAATCTGTATCGGTAAAGTATTTTTCGTTATTCTTTTTCATTTCCGCCAAAGATAATCCTGAACATCTCCTGATAGATTTTTTCGTTATTTTCCTTGAATATCTTACAGCACTCTTTTGCAGTTTCAAGTCCGCCTACAGTGAGTTCAAGTTTCATCAAAGGTCTGTCATATTCATTGATTTCAAGACGCGCCATAAAAGTATGATCGTCAACCGGCACAGGCTCTGCGACAATCTGCTTTTCTATCTTGAGTTTTTTATTTATCTCTTCACAGGCAAACACAAGTTTTTCTCTTATACTGAACGGCAATGAATTATAGAAATATTCTATTGTTTCCTCTCCCTTGTCAGTAAGTGAGAAACCGTATCTGCCCTCAATTTTAAGTTCTGTAATGTTGTCTGCTTCGGTGAGTTTCTGAGCAGCATCTCCCACCTCAAAAAAGTTTGCATCAAGGCAGGATGAGATACAGGATGAAATCATCTGTGCATCTACTATTGATCTGATATTTTTTATAACATACAATACTGCAATCTGCAACTCGAACTCGGTGGGTCTGTATATGTGATGCTCCATTTTATCCTCCAAAAATATATAGCGCCAAACACCGACGCTATATACTAAATATTTTAATTAATTATCAGTCCACGATGTAAGGTGCAAGTTCTTTGATAAGACCTTCTCCATCCCCTTTATCTTCAACAATTTCTGCTTTGATAACCTTTGTAAGGTCAAGACTGAAAATACCCATAATAGACTTTGCATCAACTACATATCTGCCTGATGAAAGGTCCATTTCTGTGTCAAAACGACACACGATGTTTACGAAATTCTTTACATCGTTGATTTCTTTCAAAAGAATATTAAATGTTTTCATTTCATTTGCTCCTCTCAATATTCTGAATGGATTTTCATACCATTTCTACTATAAATAATACAACAAATCCGTGTATATGTCAAATGTTTTTTGTATTCTGTATTGATTTTTTTGTATTATGTTGTATAATAAAAATATTATTGACAAAAGGAATGAATTTTATATGAAAACAGTGGCTTTCTGTACACTCGGCTGCAAGGTGAATCAGTATGAGACAGAAGTTATGGAAGAACTTTTCAACAAAAAAGGATACGAAATAAAAAACTTCAATGAAGTATGCGACATTTATGTTATAAACACCTGTTCGGTAACAAACACCGGTGACAAAAAGTCCCGTCAGATGATAAACCGTGCAAGAAAAAAGAATCCGGATGCAATTATAGCAGTGGCGGGGTGTTATTCTCAGGTGTCGGAAAATGATGTGAAAAACATTCCGGGTGTGAATGTAATCATTGGAAACACTCACAAAGAGGACATTGTTTCTCTTGTGGAAAATGCTTCAAAAAGTTCTCAGGATATACTTGTGGAAGATATAGGACTCAAAAAAGACTATACCGAAATGGAAATATCCACCCATAGAGAAAAGACCAGAGCGTATATAAAAATCGAAGACGGATGCAACTCCTTCTGCTCTTACTGTATCATCCCTTATGCAAGAGGAAGAGTGAGAAGCAGAGATATAAACAACATCATTTCCGAAGTGGATAAACTTGTAAACGAAGGGTTTTCGGAGTTTATACTGACAGGAATACACATTGCCTCATACGGTCTTGATAAAGGAGATATTTCTCTTATTGACGTTATAGAAAAAATTGCAAAAAAACCAAAAGTAAAAAGAATCCGTTTAGGTTCTATCGAGCCGAGGATTCTTACCGAAGACTTTGTAAAAAGAATGGCAGATACAAAGAAAGTCTGCAATCACTTCCACATATCACTCCAATCCGGATGTGATGAAACGCTTAAAAGAATGAACAGAAAATATCTGACGGCAGACTACAGAAAAAGTGTGGAATACCTCAGAAAGTATTTTGAAAATCCGGCAATTGCTACAGACATTATGGTAGGATTCCCGGGAGAAACAGAAGATGAATTTCTGACTTCTCTCAACTTTATGAAAGAGATAAACTTTGCTGACGCTCATGTTTTTTCTTACTCAAGAAGAAAAGGCACAGTTGCCGACAGAATGGAAAATCAGGTAGAAGAAAGTATAAAAGATATCCGCAACAAGCAAATGAGCGAAACTGTATGCAATCTGAAAAAATCATATCTTGATATGCATACCGGCAATGAACTGGAAGTTCTTTTTGAACAAAGGACAAAAGATGGATTCTTCGAAGGCACAAGCAGTGAATATATAAAGGTAATGGTAAAAACCGACAAAGACCTTACAGGACAGTACAAAACCGTTATCGTAACAAAAAATAATGGTGATATAGCATATGCTGATATAAAGGAGATGTAAAAAAATGAAAACAAAAACACAAAAAATAGTTATGGCATCAATGCTCAGTGCACTTTGTTGTGTGGTGACAATGATATTAAAAATCCCTTCTCCTCTCGGAGGATACATTAATCTTGGAGATGGAATTGTACTTTTGTCAGGTTGGATTCTGGGCCCCTGGTACGGATTTCTGGCATCTGCCATAGGTTCTGCTCTTGCAGACATATTTGCAGGATATGTGTTATACGCACCTGCTACATTTATCATTAAAGGTCTTATGGCCTGTGCAGGATATTGGTTGTATCACCTTCTTGCCCCCCGTGTAAAAAACATCACATCACTGATGCTCAGCGGTACAGCGGGAGAAGTGATTATGGTTGCAGGATATTATGTGTTTGAAGGTTTTGTATACGGCTTTACACCATCACTTGTAAATATTCCTCCGAATGCCGTTCAGGGAATCTGCGGTATGATAGCAGGTATAATTCTTGTGAAAGTATTTGAAAAAAATAATATTATGCAGTAATTAAATCCAAAGGGGGATGTAAAAATGATTTTTACATCCTCGTTTTTTTGATACAAAAAAAGTAAAAAAGCATATAATAAAAGGAAAGCACATTAATGGTGCTTTCCTTCCTAAATATCATTATATCTTAAAATTTATAATCGCTATACTTATCTTCCTCTGCCATTTTGCGGTATGGGGAATTTTTACATTTCTTATTTGCCTATTGTTATATAAAGAGTATTATCATATCCCATGCCAAATGAACACATTGTCTTTGTTTCCTGACCATTATGTCTTACTGTTACATCATAATCACCAAAGAATCCTCTGATAGTTGCCTTTCCTTCTACATCGGTAGTTGCTTTTGCATCTCTTGTCCACCATTTATTGTAAAGAAGGTCTACCATCTGCTGTCCTGCAGGCTTAAGATTCCACTCTTTGTCGTATACCGGTGAATACGGTTCAAAGTTTGAACCGTCCCAGAATCCCCACATAACGATACCTGTGATATAAGGCTTTGAGAATACAGAGATAAAGAAATCTCTTGTGAAGTTTGCCTGAAGAATCTGATCTTTTACGGCACAGGAGTATTCTGTCACCTTGACTTCCTTGCCGTATGAATGCACTTTGTCAAAGGTCTTGAGGATTTCTTCCATATTTTCTTGTGCCTTGTCGTGATGAGATTGGAGGCCGATACCGTCATAGTCCACTCCCACCTCTTTCATTTCATCAAGAATTCTGAAAAATTCCTCCGCTTTTGGTGCATTGTATTTTTCGATATAAACAGTTGCTTCATTGTAGAAAAGATCTACACCGGGTTCAAGTTTTCTTGCAAGGTCAAACCATTCCTTTTCAAGGAGCATACCGCCGTTATTCTTTTCAAGTTGCTTATTGGATACTGTTTCGTTTACAACATCCCATTCGCTAAGTTCGCCCATATAATCGTTCATAATCCGTGTAATATGGTCGTTTGCCCTCTTTCTGAGTTCCTGAGTTTTGCCTTCTTCTGCAAGTTTGACCGCATCTTCGGGAACCATTCTGTTGCCTGATGCGGTTATCGGCACCTGCCACACAAGGGTATGTCCTCTGTAGTATTTGATACCAAGTTCTTTTACGGCATCTGCAATCTTTCTTGCATTTTCAAATCCGCCTTTTTCATAAGGCTCCCATTTCATAGTTCCTTCATCAACACCTGCATTAAAGAGTGATGAAGCCGCCTGTCTGTATTGTTCATTAACATTGACAGATGTTCTGAAGCATGAGCCAAATTCAAACTCGTGTTCAAACATATCAAGTTCTACTTCTGCATCCTTTATTGGATTACCATCTTTATCAAGTACCACTATCTCAAAATCGTCTTTACGGTATTTCTCAATATCTTCAAGAGCCTTATTTCTCCATTCTTTATCAGGATCAAATCTTGAGTAATCCATTTCCATAACCGGCATATAATCAAGACTCACTTCTTCACCGTAATTAAGTATGGAAAATTCGCTTATTTCCAATGTCTGAACATAAAAGGGAACTCTGATACCCACTTCGCCTCTCGGACCGTTTTTAAGATTTGGCTTGTATGCAAAATAGTGAGTAGTCCACTCTTTACCTGCCTCAATAACTTCCCATATATCCTTGCTGTAATACTTGGCTTCTTCTGACTGAACCTGGATTTTTCCCTTTCCGTTTTCGGCACCGCCTGAAGTTGTTCTCATTGTAACCTTAAGAAGACATACATCATCTTTTTCGAACAAGCCGTCAAGTTTTTTGTTAAGTTTGTATATACAGTTTTTTGATTCGTCGGCTTTTTGGGTAACGTCTATCTTGAACACTTTTTTGCCATCATCAGATTTTGTCATCTTTGCAGTTGCATACTTGTCGGAATTAAAACTGCCGTCACTTAAATCATCAAGTGACAACATAACTTCAGGATTCTTCGGAAGTGCTTCAAACACAGAATCCGGATCTGTCAATTCTACCTGATGATAGATAAGATCATCAAGTTTATTCGACTTTGTAAATTCTGTAGGTACAGGTCTGTGGAAGTCTGACACAAGTCTTTTTAATCCGGCATTTTTGTTATGAGTGATAATTACCGTTTTTGTTGCGTCATCCCAGGACACATCCTCACCCATTGCTTCGGATACAAATCTCACGGGCACCATTGTTCTGTCTTCGATAATTGCAGGTGCAACGTCCATTTTTACCGGTTGACCGTCAATTCTTGCATTAAGAGAATCAATGGTAACAATAACCTCTTTTTTTCCTTTTGTGGCAGTAACGGTTCTGATATCATCCCTCCAGGTTATCTCTGCACCCAATGCCTCAAATATACCTCTCATAGGCACAAGAACTCTGCCTGAAACATTTACGGGCATAACATCATAATTCTGCACCTTCCCGTCAATTGTGACACCGATTTCACTTTGTGCAAAAGATGGCACTGCAGAAATAATCATTACTAATACCAACATTAAACAACAATACTTTTTCATATTTTTCTCCCTTTCTTTCATCAATTAACCCTTATTAAAGTCATATTATTCATATTGTAACTTTATAATATCGCATCTGAAAACATATATCAATGGCTAAACGGCTCAAAGTTATGTAAAGACGGCTCAACCAAGGGTAGTGTTTATATAACTATTGTACAATATAATTTCTTTTTCAACAATTGACATATGCCATATTTTGATGTTAAAATGTCACTGGCAGGGAGGTGTACAAAATGGAATGTGATGTTATCAGATTCAAACGCGGAAAATCTTCAGATCTGTATCCCATTCAGTTAGGATGGCAGAAACACAGACCCGACAAATCCTATCATTACAGTTCGAAAGGAGACTACCTTATCCACTATGTTGCAGAGGGAAAAGGTGTGGTCACAATCAACGAAAAGGAATACCACATTGACAGTGGACAGTATTTTCTGATAAAAAAAGGAGATAAGGTTTTTTACAAAGCCGACCACAAAGACCCATGGTATTATATGTGGGTGTCATTTGACGGAAACTTTGCAAAAAACTTTTCAAAATTCCCTCCTGCAGGCAATATTTCACCTGAAATTTTTATGAACCTTATGACGGTTTTTGAAAAGGAAAAATACAGAGAAGAATATATTATATCCCAGATTTATCTTCTCTACATACAACTGTCAGATGACAGTGATATAAAGCCGATCGCCGATAAAATCAAAGACTACATAGATACAAACTATTCCGGGAAACTCCATGTAGAAAATATAGCAAAGGTTTTTAATATAAACAGAAAACATCTGACAAAAATTTTTGGTGAGAGATTCGGAATGCCCACCAAAAAATACATTACACAGATAAAAATGAATCACGCTCTTGCAATGTTGAAAAACGGCGCTACCGTAAAGTATACCGCAGAACATCTTTCATATGAAGATCCTTTCACATTTTCAAAAGCATTCAAAAAAGAAATGGGATACTCCCCCGGCGAGATCAAAAAAGATATATGCTGAAAAAAAGAGGGTTAAGTAAAACTCAACCCTCTCATATGCAATGCTATTCTATTGTTATCTCAAGAATATTGTCATATCCCTTATGGAATGATACCATTTTTGTAACAGTCTTACCATTTGCATTGACAGTCACATCATAATCACCGTAGTAACCGTTAATAACTGCTTTGCCCTCTGCATCCGAAACTGCTTTTGCATATCTTGTCCACCATTTATTATACACAAGATCCTGATATGCTTTTCCTGCAGGTTTCAGATTGAATTCTTTATCATAAAACGGACTTCTTGCTTCAAAGTTTGAACCGTCCCAGTATCCCCAGAAAAGGAAACCTTCCATATTTTCTTCTGCAAATGCAGCAATAAGGGAATCCCTTGTATAATCCGCCTGAATCAGTTCATCCTCTATAGAGCAGGAATATTCTGTTACCTTTATGGCTTTATTGGTTTTTGTACGGATTTTTTCGTAGAAGGAAACCACCTGATTCATATCATAAAGTACATTCATCAAATCACGGTGAGTCTGTATTCCCACTCCGTCATAATCCACATCATTTGACTCATACCAGTCAAGAAGTTTGAAATAGTCATCCTGACGGGCAAATGCCTCTGTTTCATTGTAATAAAGGTTACAGGTAGGATCAAGATCTCTTGCAAGTGTGAAATAATATTTATAAATATCATTACCCATAAGATCAACTATAAGTCTGTCGCCAAGACTTTCGTTGGTAACATCCCAGTCTGTAAGTTTGCCTCTGAATTTCGGAAGTATCTCCTGTGCCCATTTGTCTATTTCCTTGATAAGTGCTTCTTTGTTTCCGTCTTTTACAAGTTGCTGTACATCCTCGGGAACCATAAGATTTCCAGACGGTGTCTTTCCGGGTACTTCCCAATAAAGAGTATGTCCTCTTAAGTTTTTGAGTCCAAGTTCCGGGCATTTTGTCACATAAAGTTCGGCGCTTTTTTTGGTTGCTTCCTCTCTGTAAGGAGCCCATTTCATTGCCGCTTCGGTAACACCTGCATTGAAGTTTTCGCTTAATTTGGATGCAGCCTGAGGATTGTTGAAATACTGGTCTCTCACACTTGTACCAAACTGAAACTCATGTTCAAACATATCAAGTTCAACTTGTGCACCCGGTATAATGTTGCCGTCTTTATCCTTTACAACGACCGTGAAGTCGCCTTTTCTTATTTTTTCTATTCTGTCAAAGGCATCTTCTCTCCACTTTGCACCGGGATTTAAGAAATCAAGGTTAAGTTCGGTCTTTGGCAAAGCGTCAAAGGCAACATTGTTTTTGTAATTAATAAGTCTGAAGTTTTTCATTTCTACAGTCTGCACTGCAAGTCCCGGTCTTATACCGAAACTTGTTGCATCGGCTACACCTGTACACGGAAGATATACTCTTGTCCATTCTTTTGGAAAATCCACTTTGTCAAACACAGCCTTATTATATTTACCGCTTGTGGTTTCTTCAAGTTGAAGTTGTATGATACCTCTGCCGTTATCCTGACCGCCTTCAACACATCTTACATCAAATACCATAAGCATACTGTCCTGTGCGCCTACTTCTCCCTCGGGAGCAACGGTAAACTTAACAATATACTTTGAAGTGGTAGCAAGTACCTCAGTGGATTTCATCTTAAGCACAAGACTTCCGTCTGTATCTTTGTATGTTTCCACTCCGCCGTATTCACTGCCTTTGACGGATACGCTTGGAAATCCTTTTTCGCCATCAAGAATCACTGTACCCAGTTTCTCATCGGGAAGTTCTTTCTTTGCCTTGTCCGATACACCGAAATACATCACATCATCTATTTTGTTTGATTTTTCAAAATTGGTGGGAACAGGTCTGTGAAGGTCTGATTTCAAAGGTGCAATAGTACCTTTTGATGTGCCGTTGTCCTTTATAACAACAGTTTTTGTATCTCCATTCCATTCAACCTCTGAACCGTATGCTTCAGAAATAAATCTTACAGGAACCATTGTTCTTGAAGATATAACCGTAGCAGGTACATCAAGTGTTTTTTCATCATGGTCGATATATGCTTCAGTTGATCCGATTTTAAGTTTCACAACCACACCGTCACGGGTAACTGTTACTCTCTGTGTATCGGCAGTATATATAACTTCTGCCCCGAGAGTCTCTGAAATTCCTCTCAACGGAACAAGTGTTCTTCCGTCAACTATTACCGGCATCTGGTCAAATGTAACAGGCTTGTCATTGATGACAATACTGATTTCATCAGATGCAAATACCACTGTGCATATGCTTGTAAGCATAAGACAGATAGTAAGAACGAAACATAAAACTCTTTTCATATAAATCATCTCCAAATAAGATTATATATGAATATTGTAACAAATAATTCCTGTAAGTCAATCTATGTCAACACCATATTTTTGTACATTGGAACCATTTTAAAACAAAAAACTATACCAAAAGGGACAGTCCCCAATGGTATAGTTTTTTTACTTTTATTCAATAACTATTGTCAGAGTGTTATCATATCCTTTATGGAATGAAACCATTTCTGTTACAGTTTTGCCATTTGCATTCACTGTAACATCATAATCACCATAAAACCCTCTTACAGTGGCCTTTCCGTCGTTTGCGCAAACCGCCTTTGCATCACGCGTCCACCATTTATTATACAGAAGGTCTACTATCTGTTCACCTGCGGGTTTTAAATTCCATTCCTTATCATAGACAGGGCTTTTTGCACCTGCAAAATTGGCACCGTCCCAGAATCCCCACATAATAAATCCCGAAATGTTAGGATCTGCAAATGCAGTAATAAGCATATCTCTTGTAAATGCCGCCTGAAGATATATATCATCTACGGCACAACTGTATTCTGTGACTTTCAGTTCTTTTCCGTATTTTTCATAAAGAGTCTTATACAGATTTGAAATTTCTTCCATAGAACGATTTGCCTTGTCATAATGCGACTGAAGCCCGATAGCATCAAAATCTGCATTCATCGTTGCAAGTTCATCAAGTCTCTGTATAAATTTCGGATCGTGAATCAGTGCTTCGTTATAATAAAGTTTCATACCCAAACCGCCTGCTTCTCTTGCCCATCTGAAAGCATCCTTGTAGATTTCAGGTCCGAATACATCTCTCACTTTTGTTTCACCTACAATTTCGTTGATAACATCCCATTCAGAAACTGTACCAATATGATCATTTATAATATGATATGTATGCGCTTTTGCTTTTTCATCATAAAGGTGCTTATTTGCAGGATTTTTCATCTCTTGTGAAAAAACATATTCGGGAGTAAGATAAGTATTTCCGTCAGAACCAACACTTCTTTCCCAGAAAATCGAATGTCCTCTTATTTTTTTGATTCCAAGACCAAAAATTGCATCAACCTGTTTTTTGGCATTGTCGGGATTTTCTTCATATGGCGCCCATTTGTGATTGTGTTCAAGAACTGCTGAATTAAAGAGGGATATTGCGTGAGAACGGTAATCCTCATTGTTTATAATTGAGCCGTTCATAGCATTGCCGATTTCAAATTCATGTTCAAACATATCAAGTTCCACTTCTGCGCCCTCAATGGGATTTCCGCCTTTGTCCACAACAAAAATATTGAAATCACCTTTTCTGTTTTTCTCAATGCTGTCAAGCTTAGCCTTTCTCCACTCTGCCTCTTTTTCAAAATCCTCCCAGTTTGGTATATCATCATTCTTCTGTTCAAGAGTATGCTCCATAACCGGCATATCTTCGAGTCTGACATTTTTGCCGTAGTTTATAATTTTGAATTCCTTAATTTCTATTTCCTGTTTATAAAAGGCAGGTCTTATACCAAAATTATATCTCTCACCTTTTGAAAAATCGGGAATGTATGCAAAGTAATGTGTTGACCATTCTCCTCCTGCAGACACTTCTTCCCATATATCTTTTTTGAAGGTTTTTGGCTCTTCTGTCTGGAGTTGAATCTTTCCCACTCCGTTTTCATCACCACCGGAAACTGTTCTCATAGTAACAACAAGCAGACATACATCTCCTTCGTTGTATTTACCCTTAAGAACTTCATCCATTCTGTAGATACAATCTCCGCTTTTTGCCGCCATCTTGTCGGTTTTGATTTTTATAATATTATTTCCATCTTCTCCCGTTGTAACTTCAATAGTTCCGTAGGATGAATTTGAAAACACTCCGTTTTTCACATCATCAATACCAAGAATTTCTTTTCCTTCAGCGGTGATTGCCTTATACACATCATCAGGATTTTTAAGATTGCTGTTGACTTCCCTATATGAAGTATACTGACTCTTATCATAATAAATAAGGTCATCCGGGGCATTTGATTTTGTAAATTCTGAAGGAACAGGTCTGTGAAAATCCGAAGCAAGTTTCTTTAGCCCGGAATTTTTGTTACCAGTAACAATAACTGTTTTTGTTGCATCATCCCAGTCTACATTCTCACCCATTGCTTCCGAAACAAATCTTACAGGCACCATTGTTCTTCCCTGAATAATTCTTGGTACTACATCCATTGCAGTATAAATTCCATCTATATACGCATCAGGTGAATCAATGGTAACCACAACCTTTTTTCCGCCTTTGGTTGCAGTAACAGATTTAAGATCTTCTCTCCATTCAATTTCCGCCCCAAGAGTTTCAAATATACCTCTCATAGGCACAAGAACTCTTCCGTCGATATTTACAGGCATCTGATCAAATGATACAGATTTGCCGAAAATCTCAATTCTGATACCTTCATCTGCAAATGCCACTCCTGTAAACAGTGACAAAACCAGACACATCGTAATAAATAAACTAAATATCTTTTTCATTTTGTTTCCTCCGTTACTTATATAATTTATTTACATTCATCCGTCATTTCAAGATGCAGTTCTCCACCTTGCATCATCTCTGTAACACTGAAAGAAAAATCATCAAGTTTTCTTCCTGAAAGATAAGCATTTTTTACATAAATTCCTTCACCGGTCTTTTTTATAACAAATTTGTTTCCGTTATTAAGGGATATTTCTGTTTGTCTATATCTTGGAGTTCCTATAAGCATAATATCCTTTCCGCTAACGGGAAAAATCCCCATATTGTTCCAGATATAGCAGGAAGTAAGTCCGCCGGAGTCCGCATTTCCCGGGATTCCGTCATCACCATCGGTAAACAAATCATTCATAGCATCTATTATCTCACAAATACGGCTGTGTTTTGATGTATATGAATATGCATAGGGTGATTCCATATCTGTTTCATTATTGAATCCCTGAAATCTGTTACATCTTTCATCAGGATTTTTGAATCCGAAAAATGTATCAAGAAGTTCCACATATTTTTCTTCTCCGCCTGAAATATCCATTCGTTTTTTGTTGTCGTGAAGCGGTCTGAAAGAATAACTCCAGTGATTGCCTTCATAATATCGGGAATTCTCTTTCAAAAGTCCTGTTTTTTCATCAAATGCATTAAATGCATTATCCGCATATGTATTAAGTTTATTGAACACTTCTTCATTTCCCATATTTCTTGCCATAAGACTTATATTATGGCAACTTTGGGAAATATCAAGGGTATATGTAGTTCGCTCAAGCTCACCATTTTCAAAAAACTCCTTATAATCATCACCCATAAGCTCATCATAAAGACACTTAACCGCCTTATCAAAATCCACCCCGGAAATATTTCTGTAAAACCCGTCACAAAACATATACGCCGACAATAGCCTTGCCTGATTTGCCTCAACTTTCATTTCGGAATTAAGGGCAAATGTATTTGGCATAACACCGACCTTCTTTTTAAGTGTAAGGTAGGTATTGAGAATCTTTTTTGACATTTGGGGATATAGTGTGAAGATAAGGGGAAATTGAGTTTTGTATACATCCCACAGTGTTGCAAAATCGACAACAAAATCCTCATCATCACTATATATATTTTCTCCTGCCCAGTCCGATGGCTTTGTGAGAGAGTGATAAAGATTTGAATAAAAAACTCTCTTCTCTTTATCACTTGCTTCTATTTTTATCGCAGACAGTGCATCCTCCCACTTGTGTGATGCATCTAAAGATATTTCATCAAAAGACTTTGTGCACTCATCAATATATTGTATGGCTTTTTCTGTTGATTTGAGAGATACAGAAAGTTTAAGTTCTGCCGTATTTTCTTCCATATCAAACACACACCCGAAGGCTTCGCTTTCATCACCGTTTGTGACAAGAGTTGTTTCATTTATTTCTTTATAATCTTTCCACAGTTTCACACTTTTGTTTTTGCATTTCACACAAAAGAAAAGTGTCATTCCGTGAAGTGTCACTTCTGCAGTGACAGTATTATTGTCGCAGATTTTGATTATGGCATTTGAGCATTTTTTGTGAAAAAGGTCTTTTGTTCTGTCAATCAGAAGTCCGTCATTTGAAAAATCTATCATACATCTTCCGTTATTCTTTTTGAATGTATAACGATGTACAGCACACTTTTCATCAGTGGTGGCTTCGTACTTTATATCTGTTTTTTCATCAAGTGCACTGTAATATCCGGGAACCGCTTTTTCTTCAACAATGTTATGCGGTTCAGGTTTTGTCATATCACCATAAAAACAGGTTGCTATTGCATAATTATAATAGTATCCTATTGCTCCCACACCGCTTTGATGAATGTGCGAAAGACCGATTATTTTCTTTCTGTCATACATATAATCTGACGGCTTTTTGTTTCTGTTTTTTTCTGATGAATGAAGATTATATCCGTATCCCGTAGGATACGCACCACTGTATGCCAGAACGGACAGTTTGCCAAAGGGAAGTTGTGCACCCGGATGAGTGTTGCCCGTTTCAGGCTTGATTGGTTCCCACAGTGCGCTTAAGTTCTTCGCATTATTGTAATTAAAATCAGAACTTCCGCAAAAGACATTAACATAAGAAGTATATTGCACTTTAATCACTCCGATTTTTTGTGTAAGTCGATAATTAAATTGTATCATAATTAAACTTGATTTTTATACACATATTTTGCTATAATATTATATAATCTTGCTTTTTTGGGAGTTGTATAAATGAATAAATCAAAAATCGGATATGAAAATTTTGACATAAAATTCCGCGATTCTGTTATAATAAGTATTCAATCAGGAAGAAAAAATCTTGTTGTCCCTCATTATCATACGAGTTATGAATTCTTAAAGGTAACTAAAGGAGAACTTGATTTCAGTCTTGATGACAATGAATTTGTATTGCAAGAGGGAGATATTGTGATATGCCCTTCTTTTTCCATACATAGTGCAACTGCTAAAGACGACGACACACAGACTCTGGGAATAGTAACAGAAAAACTTTTTTACGATAATAAAGATATCAATTCAAGAATGATGGCTTCTCTCAATTCTTCTGAACTCAAAGGAGGACAACTTATCATTCCACATTCTCATTCTGATAACAAAAAATTGACATCGATTTTTGAGGATATCAAGGCTGGAAACAG
>JAZSJF010000083.1:0-2668 GCA_045534195.1 Clostridia bacterium
TCTGTCCATAGCATAATAGCTGCCCATAACAGTAGCCACTTTACCTACACCGATTTCATTCATCTTTTCCTGAAGTTGAGCAACAAATCCTGCACCTGATGTAGGAGAAACATCTCTTCCGTCCATAAAGCAATGAACAAAAACCTTCTTAAGACCGTTTCTCTTTGCAAGTTCCAGAAGTCCGAAAAGATGTGTAATGTGTGAATGAACACCACCGTCAGACATAAGTCCCATAAGATGAAGTGCAGAATCATTTTCCTTACAGTTTTTACAAGCGTTAAGGAATGCTTCGTTTTCGAAGAAATCTCCGTCAGAAATAGCCTTTGTAATTCTTGTAAGTTCCTGATATACAATTCTTCCTGCACCGATATTTGTATGACCAACTTCACTGTTGCCCATCTGTCCGTCAGGAAGACCAACATCCATACCACTTGCATTGATAATGGTATTTGGATAATCTTTCATAAATTTATCAAGGTTTGGGGTATTTGCACTGAATACCGCGTTACCTTCTTTGTATTCGCTCAAGCCATAACCATCGAGGATGGCAAGAACAACCGGTTTTTTTGCCATAATAATTCTCTCCTCAAAAATTTCGCCGCATTTCATCTATGCGGCGAAATTAAATTAATTAAAAATTAGTAGTTTACAATACCGTTGAAATCTTCAGCCTTAAGTGAAGCACCGCCGATAAGACCACCGTCGATATCCTTTTTTGCGAAGAGTTCTGCAGCGTTTGAAGCCTTAACACTTCCGCCGTACTGAATTGTAACAGCATCAGCAGCATCCTTGCCGAATACTTCTGCAACAGTCTTTCTGATAACTGCGCAAACTTCCTGAGCCTGATCACTTGTAGCAGTTTTGCCTGTACCGATAGCCCAGATTGGTTCGTAAGCAATGATAAGGCTCTTAACCTGATCTGCTGTAAGTGAACCGAGAGCAACCTTTGTCTGTTTTGCAACAATTTCAAATGTTACACCCTGTTCTCTTTCTTCAAGAGATTCACCAACACAGATGATAGGAATAAGTTTGTGTTCAAATGCTTTGATAACCTTTTTATTTACAGTTTCATCTGTTTCAGCGAAGTACTGTCTTCTTTCACTGTGTTCGATGATAACATATTCAACACCAAGTTCTGTAAGCATTGAAGGAGCGATTTCACCTGTGAAAGCACCGCTTTCTTCAAAGTACATATTCTGTGCGCCTACTTTGATGTTTGAACCTTTACATGCTTCTACTGCAGCATAAAGATTTGTAAAAGGAACACAAACGATAACATCTGATGCACTGTCCTTTACAAGTGGTTTAAGTTCATTGATAAGAGTTGTTGTTTCAGCAGGAGTCTTGTTCATTTTCCAGTTACCTGCAACTACGATTTTTCTCATTGTAATGCCCTCCGTTATATAAAAGTAATATTATTTGTCGTTAAGACATGCAACACCCGGAAGTTCCTTACCTTCGAGGAATTCAAGTGAAGCACCGCCGCCTGTAGAAATGTGTGACATTTCTTTAGCGAAACCAAGCTGATTTACAGCCGCAGCAGAGTCACCGCCACCGATAACTGTAGTAGCATCTGTATCTGCCAAAGCCTTAGCAACTGCCATTGTACCCTTTGCAAGGATTGGGTTTTCGAACACACCCATAGGTCCGTTCCAAACAACAGTCTTTGCATTTTTAACTTCTGATGCGAAGAGTTCTCTTGTCTTTTCGCCGATATCAAGTCCCATCATATCTGCAGGGATCTTGTCTGCATCAACAGTAGTAACTTCAATTTCTGCATCAATAGGATCAGGGAATGATTTTGTGATAACAGTATCAATAGGAAGAAGAAGTTTCTTGCCGAGTTTTTCTGCTTTTTCCATCATTTCCTTACAATAATCAAGTTTTTCGTCATCAACGAGTGATGTACCGATTTCAAGACCTTTAGCCTTAGCAAATGTGTAAGCCATACCACCACCGATGATAAGAGTATCACATTTTTCAAGAAGGTTGGAGATAACATTGAGTTTGTCAGCAACCTTAGCACCACCGAGGATAGCAACGAAAGGTCTTTCAGGATTTTCTACAGCGCCGCCGAGGAACTGAAGTTCTTTGCCCATAAGGTAACCTGATACACATGTATCAATATAATCTGTAACACCTGCAGTTGAGCAGTGTGCTCTGTGTGCAGAACCAAAAGCATCGTTTACATATACTTCTGCCAAAGAAGCAAGTTCTTTAGAGAATGTTTCGATATTCTTTGTTTCTTCTTTTCTGTATCTTGTGTTTTCCAAAAGAACAACATCGCCGTCTTTCATATCAGCAACTGCAGCCTTTGCATTTTCGCCAACAACACAATCGTCAGCAGCAAATACTACTTCTTTGCCAAGATGCTCTGAAAGTCTTTCAGCAACAGGCTTAAGTGTAAGTGCAGGAACAACTTCACCCTTTGGTTTACCCATATGTGAGCAAAGAATTACCTTACCACCGTCATTAACTAATTTTTTGATTGTAGGGAGAGCACCGAGAATTCTTGTTTCGTCAGTGATCTTGCCGTCTTTGATTGGTACATTGAAGTCACATCTTACAAGTACCTTCTTACCTGCAACGTTAATATCGTCTTACTATTTTTATGCCATTTTCAAGGACGGATTAATGAACTAATATCAGTTATATTTGTTAAGAATTT
>JAZSJF010000378.1:0-1701 GCA_045534195.1 Clostridia bacterium
TTACAACGTATGTAAGCACAAAAATGAGAGACATCATCAGAGTAATAAATTTTTTCATTATCTTTCTGCTTTTCTTTTAATTGGGACTTTAGGATATTTATATAATACAACATTATAAGAAAAATAAATATATTCTTTCAACAGTGTTTTGTCAAAAAGATATGTCATATTGTCAGTAACTGTATACTGTGGAATCACATTTCTGACATTGTTGCGCTTGACCCCACTATTATTATAATTTATAAATATATCTATCGCAATATATTATAGTGCTAAATAGGTTTAAAAAAATGCTTTTTTTCCTTTTTGAATGCAATGGGATTAGTTTTGTATGTCATTTATATTGGCTGTTAGTTATTAAATAATGTGTACGTCGGGAGGCGAGGTTTGTTCGATGTAGGGACAGGTGTCCTCGCCTGTCCGTTTAAAAGGTACAAAAAAAGAGGAAATATTACATAAAAATGTAATATTTCCTACATAATGAGTAATTTATAAGTTTTGTTGTGATTTCAGGGCTTTGATTTTGGCTTACTCTATGCCTTTTTGCAATCTGAGTTTTTTACATACCATTTTTGATTATTTTATTTAAATGTAAGTACCTTTGCACTTTCAAATGGTTTTATGTTATCGAAACCATCCCAAAGGAAGAATTTAAGTTCACTGTCTGCATTAATGATTGATGCATCAAATGAATCGGAAATCTTTCTTATATCCTGAGTTGCAAAGTTTGTATCAAAGGATTTCATATACTTAAGCATACCGTCAGTATAAACTGCCGCGATAACCTGAGGGTTGCCTGATGCAAAGCCTGTGTTCTTAAGTTCAACAGTATAGTTGACTTTGTTATCTTTTATTTCCTTATTATAGGAAGTAACCGAAGGTTTGATAACAGTTGCTTTGAATGGTCCAAGCGGAAGATCTGCACTGTTGTAAAGGTTTCCGCCAAGGTGGCCGACACTTACACATCCCTGAGGCATATATGTTGTTCTGAATTTGCTTTCGCCTATGCCTATACCTTTGCAGAGTGTGCCGTCTGCATCATAGTATGCAAAGTTTGTATAACAGTATCTTACTGTTGTTGGATTTGAAACAGAGTCTGCATATACTTCAACGGTGTTATTGTCACCGAATACTGCAGTTGCAGGTACATATGTTTCTCCGTCTGCACTTATTTCAAATCCGGTGATTGTATTTTCACCTTCAATCTTTGCTACCTGTTTGAGTCCGTCGGCATGTGAGAAGGTAAGGATTGCTTTGTTGCCTTTTACAGTCATACTTTCGTACAACGGACCTGTATATTCACCTTCGTATCCGTACTTGTCTGCCATAATGCAGAGAGCCGCTCTTTTTCCTACCGGAACTTTGTTTGAAGGATGAATCATATTTTCTATTTCAAAGTCATAGTTTGAAGCACCTACATCAGATGTGGAAGCAAGATATACATTGTTCATTCTCATAGCAGTGTTAAGTTGAATCTGTCTCAAGTCTGCCTGCTGAATGTCTGCATAGTTTGCAAGTTCACATATTACAAACGGCATATTTTCGTTGTTAAAGTGCTTTCTCACCATGTTGATAAAGTCGTACTGGAGATATTCATAATCTGCAACAGGACGGTAGTTGTTGTTAGACATCGCTCTGTTGTTACATCCCTGATACCATACGCATGAACCGATTGTCATACCTTTGATAGGGTGGAGCATT
>JAZSJF010000224.1:0-3737 GCA_045534195.1 Clostridia bacterium
ATTTTGGTGCGTCTTTTTTTGTTGCAAAAATAAAGGAGGAAGAAATTTATGTATGATGTGGCTATAATCGGCGCAGGTGTTACAGGTGCAATGATTGCAAGAACACTTTGCCGATACGGACTTAAGGTGTGTATCTTAGAAAAGGAAAACGATGCCGCCTCAGGTGCAACCAAGGCAAACTCCGCCATAGTCCATGCGGGATTTGATGCAAAAGAAGGAAGCCTTAAGGCAAAACTTAATGTTCAGGGCTCAAAAATGATGAAAAAAGTAACTGAAGAACTTGGTGTAAAATATATCAACAACGGTTCACTTGTAATCGGCTTTGACGAAGAGGACAGAAAACAAATCGAAATTCTTCTTGAAAGAGGTATAAGAAACGGTGTTGAGGATTTAAGAATAATCGAAAAGAATGAACTTAAAAAAAGAGAACCAAATATATCTGACAATGTAATATGCGCCCTATACGCCCCTACCGGTGCAATCATATGTCCTTATGAACTTACAATTGCGGCTATCGGAAATGCTATGGACAACGGTTGTGAATTCATAAGAAACTTTGAAGTTGAAAAAATATCAAAAACTGACAAAGGATATGAGATATCTTCATCCCACGAAACAATAAACACTGAATTTGTTGTAAATGCCGCAGGACTTTTCGCCGACAGAATAGCATCAATGGTTGGTGATAACTCATTTAAAATCACTCCCAGAAAAGGTGAATATATACTCCTTGACAAAGAATGCGGAAACATTGTTTCCCATACTATTTTCCGCACCCCATCAAAAATGGGAAAAGGAATACTTGTAACCCCCACAGTTGACGGCAATCTTCTCACCGGACCGACTTCAGAAGACATAAGTGACAAAGAGGACAAAAGTACAACTTTCAAAGGCTTTTCACAGATAATAAAAGAGGCTAATGAAAATGTATCAAGTATCCCTTATAACAAAACTATCACATCTTTCTCAGGACTCCGTTCTGTGGGAGATACAGGTGATTTTATAATAAATTCGCCTTTTGACGGCTTTATAAATGCAGCAGGAATAGAATCCCCCGGGCTTTCCGCATCCCCTGCCATAGCAGAAATGGTAAAAGATATGATTGAAGCGAAAAAAGGCAGACTTACAGAGAAAAAAGATTTCAATCCCATAAGAAAACCTATGCACTATTTCAGAGAAGCAGACATTGATACAAAAAATGAAATAATTAAAAATGACAAAACCTTCGGAAAGATAGTCTGCCGTTGCGAAGGTGTGACAGAAGGAGAAATCCTTGATGCCATCCGCACAAACCCGAAGGCTCTTGACCTTGACGGAGTAAAGCGCCGCACAAGAGGACAAATGGGAAGATGTCAGGGCGGATTCTGTACACCATACATTATGAAACTTATTTCAAAGGAACTTAATATCCCATATGAATCTGTTACAAAACGAGGCGGAAATTCAACTCTTGTAACAGGTAAAACCAAGGAGGTAGATAACTGATGACAGATTTGGTTATAATAGGCGGCGGTCCTGCCGGGATGAGTGCCGCATATGCCGCACATAAAAAGGGAATCCGTAATATTGTCATAATAGAAAGAGACTGTTCCCTTGGCGGAATACTTCAGCAATGCATACATAACGGATTTGGTCTTCACAAATTCGGCGAAGAACTTACAGGCCCCGAATACGCTTACAAATATGAAGAACTTGTACGGAATACTGACATAGAAATAATGGCTGAAACAATGGTAACAGATATATCCCGTGACAAAGTAATCACTGCAACCAACAGTGAAAAAGGAATATTTACCATAGAGGCAAAAGCAATAATCCTTGCGATGGGATGCCGCGAACGGTCAAAAGGAGCACTTAACATCCCCGGTACAAGACCGTCAGGAATTTACAGTGCAGGTACTGCACAGAAACTTGTAAATATGGAAGGTTATATGCCCGGGAAGAATATTGTAATTCTCGGTTCAGGTGACATAGGACTTATAATGGCAAGAAGAATGACTCTTGAAGGTGCAAATGTAAAGGCGGTATGTGAACTTATGCCTTACTCAGGCGGACTCAAAAGAAATATAGTTCAGTGCCTTGATGACTATAATATCCCGCTTAAACTAAGCCATACTGTAACAGAAACCCACGGAAAAGAACGGCTCGAAGGAATAACAATTGCAAAAGTTGACAACAACAGAAAGCCCATCCGCGGCACAGAAGAATATATAGAATGTGATACACTTCTTCTTTCCGTAGGACTTATCCCCGAAAATGAACTTTCCAAATGTGCCGGAATCAGACTCGACTCTGTTACGGGCGGACCAACGGTTGACCAGAAAAGACAAACTTCTGTGGAAGGTATATTTGCCTGCGGAAATGTACTTCACGTACATGACCTTGTGGATTATGTATCAGAAGAAGCGGAAATTGCGGGAATAAGTGCGGCAGAATACATATTGGATAAAAGTACAACCGACACAAATATAAAAATCACCACTGACGGAAAAATCCGTTACAGTGTACCGCAGATAATAACAGAAAAGAAGGACACCAAAGTTTATTTCAGAGTATCAGATGTATTTAAAAATGCAAAAATAGAAGTATACAGCAAGGATAAACTCATCTTTTCAAAAAAGAAACCTGTTTTGACACCGGGAGAAATGGAAAACATCACAATATCAGGTGACCTTCTTGACAACACAGATGAACTTATGCTTATGCTGAAAACGGAGGTATAATAATGACAAGAGAACTTACCTGTATAATATGCCCTATGGGATGTATGATGACTGCAGAAATCGAAAACGGAAAAGTAGTTGGCGTGACGGGAAACACCTGTCCAAGGGGAAAAATATATGCAACAAATGAATGTACCAATCCCACACGGACAATTACTACCACCGTAAGATGCAAATCAGGAGAACTTCTTCCCGTAAAAACATCATCACCCGTTCCTAAGGATAAAATAAAAGAGGCAATGAAAATTATAAACAAACTATCTCCCGTCTTGCCCATATCAATCGGAGATGTTATAATAGAAGATGTATTCAAAAGTAAGATAGTTGCCGCAAAAAATCTTAAATAAGGAGACTAACTATGAATAGATTCAGAATAATTGCCGCAGCAAGAAACAATGAAGAACTAAAAGACGCAATAAAATCAAATGTGGAAATAATATTTATGCTTTCTGTAAATATAAACGATATTAAAAATCAGGCAGACGCAGTACACAAATCAGGCAAAAAGTTTTTTGTACATATGGACCTTGCAGAAGGCATAGGAAAAGATGCATACGGCGTAAGATTTGCCAAAGAACAAGGTGCAGACGGGATAATAAGTACCCGTTCAAATATTATAAAAATGGCAAAAAAAGAAGGGTTGCACACCGTACAACGATTGTTTGCAGTGGATTCACAGTCTGTAGATACCATAGTAGAAACCGCTTCATCATCAAAGCCCGATATGATAGAAATAATGCCCGGTGTTCTTCCGAAAGTTGTAAAGAGATTAAAAAACGAACTTGATATGCCCCTTATTGCCGGAGGGCTGATTGATTCTTATAATGAGATAGATGAACTTCTGTCAGCAGGTGCAACGGCAATATCAACGGGCAAAAAGGAATTTTGGAATAAGTAGGAAATAAAAAGAATACCGTCGGATATACCCGACGGTATTCTCTTATTTTACCAAAGTTCAGCAATATCCATTATAAGTTTCTCTGTCTTATCCCATCCAAGACAAGGATCTGTAAT
>JAZSJF010000025.1:0-7538 GCA_045534195.1 Clostridia bacterium
AACAAGGAGAAGAAAAATGAAAATTTTGATTGTTGACGACGAAAAGTTGCTGGTAAAAGGAATCCGTTTTAATTTTGAGCAGGACGGCTATCAGGTAGAAACTGCTTTTGACGGTGAAGAGGCTTTGCGTCTTGCTAAAGATAAATCCATAGATCTTATTATTCTTGATCTTATGCTTCCCAAGATTGACGGCATAAGCGTATGTCAGAAAATAAGGGAATTTTCCAATGTCCCCATTATTATTCTCACTGCAAAATCCGAAGATATGGACAAGATACTCGGTCTTGAATACGGTGCTGATGACTATATCACAAAACCATTCAACATCCTTGAACTCAAAGCAAGAGTAAAGGCTATTATAAGAAGATCCTCACAGGCTTTGCAGGATAAATCCAAAGTTAGTTTCGGAGATATTTCCCTTGATTACAATCAGAGAAAGATTACTATCAACGGTGTATCAAAAGACCTGACAAGCAAGGAATTCGACCTGATGGATCTGTTTGTATCCAACCCGAACAAAGTATACTCCAGAGAAAGTCTTCTTGACCTCGTATGGGGTTATGACTATCCGGGCGATGCAAGAACCGTTGACGTACATATCAGACGTCTGAGAGAAAAAATCGAACCAAACAGTGCAGTGCCTGTTTATATAATTACAAAATGGGGGGCTGGTTACTATTTTAAGCACTAATGCCCACCACTCAACAAAAAAAATCTCACAAAAAAAGGCTCTTTTTGACAAAACAAAGACTACGGGCAACAGAAACGAAAAAAAGAAATTCAGACTGAAATTCACTACTCTGACATCAAAACTTGTGCCAACTTATTTTCTTGTAATGATAATCACTTTTTTGATGTTCAGTTATTATATTACAAATTCAATCACATCATATATGAATACCAACGAAAGAAAGGAAGCCGTTACACAGGCAGAGGTAATTTCAAAAATTGTATCGGACAGTGAGAAAGGATTCATATCTTCCGATTTCAAGACTATGTCTCCGGATTTCGATGCATTTCTTACAGATACATTAAAGATTTCCACAGATACCCGTGTAGTTGTTACAAACGACAAGGCAGAAGCCATATATGATTCTTTTCATGACAAAGAAACTGTTGCTTCGGTAAAAGAAAATCAGGGACTTCTGAAAGCAATTTCATCAGGTAAATCTGAATTTGAAATTACAAAAGGCGAAGGTGACATATCGCTGGTAAATGTTTCAGTCCCCATTATTACAAATGCAAGACCAACCCACCCTATCGGGGCAGTAAATCTTACCTATGAACTTTCTTCTGTTGCATTTGTGAATTCACTTACAAAAGAAATGGTAATAATCTTTATAGGCATAACACTTGTTATGGGACTTTTCATTTTTATCGTTGCAAATCTTGTGACAAAAAGAATTGTCGAATTCACAAACAAGATAACAAAAATGAGCCGAGACGGTATCATTGATGAAAAAATGGACGAAAAGGGAAATGATGAAGTTGCCCGATTAGGTGCTGCATTCAACAGAATGAATGAAAAACTCGCACTCCTCGAAAAGAAGAGAGTGGAATTTGTTTCAGATGCATCTCACGAACTAAAAACCCCCTTAAGTTCCATTAAACTTATGTGCGACTCTATTTTACAAAATCCCGATCTTGATCAGGAAAGCATACAGGAATTTCTTTCGGACATCAATTCCGAAACAGGAAGACTGTCAAGAATTATAGAAAAACTTCTGTATCTTACAAAACTTGACCTTGCACATTCTGACAGAAAAATGCTCAGTGTGGAATTTATTGATATAAGAGAAATTGTAATGGATATAGTAAAAAATCTTACTCCCATTGCAGAACAAAAAAATATTTCCATCAACACAGTATACTGTGAATCTGTACACATCATGGCAGACAAAGACAGACTCTGGCAAGGAGTCTACAACATTATAGACAATGCCATAAAGTACACAAGAGAAAACGGTCAGGTAATTATCGGAATAACCAAAGACGGAAACGATGCCATTATTGCCGTCAAAGACAGCGGCATAGGAATCTCTGAGGAAAATCTCAATCATATATTTGACAGATTTTACCGTGTAGACAAAGCTCGTTCCCGTGAAACAGGCGGCAGCGGTCTCGGACTTGCGATTGCCAACGAAAGCATAGAAATGATAGGAGGAAAAATTGATGTTCAGTCATCAGAAGGTGAAGGAACAACTTTTTCAGTTTCGATTCCCCTATTCACTCATAACAATCCAAAACTAAAAACAAAAGAAAAAGGACAGGTGTCAAAAGTATGAAAAAATTGTTAAAAGAATTTCGTGATTTCGCAGTAAAAGGTAACGCTCTCAACCTTGCAGTCGGTGTACTTATCGGTGGTGCTTTTCAGGGAATAGTAAATTCACTGGTAAATGACATTATCTCCCCCGTTATCGGATTATTCGGAAAAAGTGATTTCTCTGCATATATCCTTACAATTAATGGTGTTGAAATCAAATACGGATCATTTATTACTGCAATAATCAATTTCCTCATTCTCGCGTTTGTAATATTTATGATAGTAAAGGGCGTAAATTCTCTCACAAGTCTTGGAAAGAAAAAAGAAGAACCGGTAGTGGAAGAACCTACAACCAAGATTTGTCCTTTCTGTCAGTCAGAAATCTCAATCAAGGCCGTTAAGTGCCCACACTGTACATCAGATGTGGAGTAAATGTTAAAAATACTCAGAACATAAAAAGAATAGAACATATAATGTGAAAATGCATCCTCAAGATATGGATGCATTTTTTGTTTCTATTTCAATTTTTGAAGCGTTTTATCAATCCCATCTGCAAGATATTTAACAGAATTAAGCGCCTGATTAAGACTGTTTCCGTTTGTCCCTATCTCAAACAAAAGTGAACCTTTTGTCAGATGAAGATTAAATCTTTCTTTTCTTATGTTTATATTTCTCATAATACCGGGATATTTACTTTGCATATAGTCCTGTATTTTAAATGCAAGACGCAGATTTTCTTCCCACAAGTCAAATTTAAGATTGTTTTGATCCGTTCCGCAAACTATCATCACCTGTGCACATTCTTCTCCATTCTGCATTGATACAAGACCTACATTTTTTCCGTCATCGTTTATTATTGCATCTCTGTGTATATCAAAAACTGCAAATATAGAAGGATACTTATTCAGATATCTCTCAACTGTCTCTCCTGAACGCTTATAAGAACTGGTATATGACGGGTAATCATGCACTGTTTCATCGTGAAGCACATTATATCCTCGTTTCTTCAGTTCATTTTTCAGTTCTCTCCCTACTCTGACCATATTATATTCCTTATCCTGAGTTCTGTCAGTATCTGTAAGCGGGTGAGTTCTCTTATAACCGTATGATTCTGATGCGTGTGTATGAACAATAAGTATTTGCGGTTCATTATTGTCTGCAAACTTAATATCCGGCTTTTCAAAAAGCATACTCTGGGGATCTATTACATAATTTGTTTCATTGCTGAATGCAAGACCTGTACATTTCTGATTACTGAGAACCACATTTTTATCTTTTGACAGATATACATTCTCTTCCCCATTATCACTCGCATCATAAGGCTCATTTTTGATTTCTGTCGTTTTTTTCACATCACTTTTAGGAAAGTAATACTCCGTTCGCAAAAAGTCCGTACAAAAGATAATTTGCTCAGAATTATACAGAAAGTATCTGCTTAAATACATATTTAATGATTCTGCAAAAAAAACACTGTTCAGAAATATGGAAAAAGAAAAAGACAATAAAGCATACACAATAAGTTTTGACCTGATTTTTATCATATAACAATTCCTTATAAATATGTGTTATATATAATTTATATGCTTTGTTGCCCTCACTCATTACCCAAGGCATTATTTATGGCTTTTGACAAAACATATGACATATCATCAATCAGTGAATCAATCTCTTTTGGCGTCACTATAAGACTTGCGGAATATGGTTTGAGGATTTCTTTTACAAGTGAATATCTTTTTTCGTGATCAATCTTTCCAATAAATCCTCTTTCCGAAGAAGAGGCGTGTTCTTCAACTGCTTTTATGAGAAGACTTATACTGTCATTTGCAATTGTAGCACCATCAACAACAGTCGGGACTCCTATTGCTATTACCGGTACACCCAGAGTATCACGATTAATTGCATTTCGTCTGTTCCCTACTCCCGCCCCCGGTGTTATGCCTGTGTTTGCAAACTGTACCGATGAAAAAAGTCTTTCCATACTTCTTGTGGCTAAAGCATCAATACATATTACCACGGAAGGACTTATTCTCTGCACAATTCCTTTTATTACTTCAAGAGTTTCTATTCCCGTATTCCCGAGTACACCGGGAGAAATTGCACACACACTTTTTGTATTTTCATCGATGTATTGCGGCAACTCATCAAAAAGGTGTCTTGTCACATATATCCCTTCTGCTACCTTGGGCCCGAGCGCATCGGGAGTAATATCTTTATTTCCCAGTCCTACCACAAACAGTGAATTATCGCCATAGGGCTTAAGCATCATACTCAATTGCTCTGACAGAGTTTCAGACATTCTATCCCTGAACTCCACGCCTGTATTCAAAAACCCGTCTGTATCAACAGTAATATAATCCCCGACAGGTTTTCCTATAGCATCTGCGCCATCACTATCCTTTACCGATACTCTTGTAATGACAATACCCTCTTTTCTTTCTTCGGTTATTTCCACTCCTTTTATTCTTTTAATTTCCTCCTCGGGTTTATTAAAAATTGCTGCCGCCTCAATTGCCATATCAGTTCGTTCAAAACACATAAAATCAACTCCGTTAATAGAGTTGATTATAATATAAATTTTATACGGTTGTCTTTTTTCCATCTTTTTCTGTATCAAATTAAAAAGAGAATGTAAAAATAAAATTTTTACATTCCCCAAAACACTATTTATCAAATTTTTTTACAATGGCATCTACAATTCTTTGTGAAGCAAGACCGTCACCGTATGGGTTTGCTGTCTTTGCCATTGAATCATAGAAATCCTTGTCATTAAGAATTTTTGTAGCAATATCAACGATATCCTGCTTGTGAATACCGCCCATAATTACTGTACCTGCCTCTACCGCTTCCGGTCTTTCTGTTTCATTTCTGAGAACAACTACCGGTTTACCGAGGCTCGGTGCTTCTTCCTGAAGTCCGCCTGAATCTGTCATTACCATATAGCAACGATTCATAGCATTATGAAGTTCCTGTACATCAAGAGGTTTGATAAGATGAACACGATCAAGATGACCAAGAATTTTCTCAGCAGTTTCTCTTACTACCGGATTGAGATGAACCGGATAAACAACCACTACATCAGGATGGCTTTCAACAATTTCTTTTACTGCATTACATATGTTTTCCAATGGTTCACCGAGATTTTCTCTTCTGTGAGCAGTCATAAGAATTACTCTGTTTGATTCAAAATCAATTGACTTAAGTGTGTCATCTTCAAAAACATAGTCATCACGAACTGTTGTCTTCAAAGCATCAATTACTGTATTTCCTGTAATATATATATCTTTGTCATTCACTGCTTCTCTCAAAAGATTTGCTCTGTTAGACTCTGTAGGACTGAAATGCATATCGGCAATTGCACCGGTAAGTTTTCTGTTCATTTCTTCCGGGAACGGAGAATATTTGTCATAAGTTCTGAGACCTGCTTCAACATGTCCCACAGGAATCTGATTATAAAAAGCGGCAAGACTGCCTGCAAATGTTGTACTTGTATCACCGTGAACAAGAACGATATCAGGCTGTGAATCTTTCATTGCCTTATCAAGACCTTCAACAGCGTTGGTTGTTATAGAAACAAGTGTCTGTCTGTCTTTCATGATATTAAGATCATAATCAGGTTTAATATCAAAAATCTCAAGCACCTGGTCAAGCATCTCTCTGTGTTGTGCAGTTACAGCAACTATAGAATTGATTTTATCACATTTCTCAAGTTCTTTTACCAATGGAGCCATTTTGATTGCTTCAGGTCTTGTGCCGAAAACAGTCATTACTTTTATCATTTGTTTTCACCTTTCTTTTCTTTTTTCATATCTGTATCACTATTCTTTTCAGAATTATCATTCTTTGAAAGTATTTTTGAAAGTACAAATCCGATAGTCAGTATTATCACAACAGAAAAACCAATCCACAAAAACTGATCTGTACCCGTCTGTGCCACAAGAACTGCAATTACACTAAGCAAAATACTGATTATATAAAGTATAGCAACAGTCTGTTTCTGAGAAAATCCTTTATCCATAAGTTTGTGATGAAGATGTCCCCTGTCCGCTTCCATAATCGGTCTTCTTTGCAATATACGTCTGAGTATAGCAAATGATGTGTCAAACAACGGCAACCCAAGTATAACAAAGGGAATCAGGAAGGAAATAACAACTGCCCCTTTTGAAAGTCCGAGTACACTTATTATTGCAAGCATATAGCCAAGGAACTGTGAACCCGTATCCCCCATAAATATCTTTGCAGGATTCATATTAAACGGAAGAAAGCCCAGACAAGCCCCCGCCAATGCCGCAGAAATAACCGCCGCCTCTACATTGTCCTGAATCACAGAAATAAAAAACAGTGAAAAAGTAGCAATAGAAGAAACTCCTGCAGCAAGACCATCAAGACCGTCAATAAGGTTAACGGCATTTGTAACCGCCACTATCCAGAGAATTGTTATCGGATACTTGATTATATTAAGATTAAATATCCCTCCATGTGCTATAAATGAAGGAACACTGATATAATCAACTGTAACTCCTGAAAAAACAACAAGTGCTGCTGCAACAATCTGAACAAGAAGTTTAACCTTTGCAGGAAGGTCTTTAGCGTCGTCAATAACACCCATACCAACCATCAGACACGCACCTGCAAGAATTCCCACAAGAGCAAGAATAGAATCTGTATATTTTGCAAAAATAAGAACACTTATAAAAAAACCGGCAAAAATACCAAGTCCGCCAATAAGCGGTGTAGTTTTTTTATGAATATGTCTTCCGCCATCAGGAATATCAAGTGCTCTGATTCTAAAAGCCAATTTCATCACAAAAGGTGTAGCACCAAAAGAAACAATAAATGAAACTGCAAAACATATTAAAATTTCAAGCACTGTAATTTCATTAAAAAATACCATTTGTTACCTGCTTTCATATCAAAAACCAATAAATTATAATTCTAAAATTATGTTATATCAAACACCTTATAGATTCTACCATATTTTAGAATAAAAATCAATCCTTTTATATCTGAATTTTTGCAAAACAAATTGATAGTATACATTGAATTAAAAATAAGTAAAAATTCAGTTAAAATCAATCATTTACAACGAGATTGTTATATTTATATCAATGTTATAAAGCACTTTTTACAAAATTTGTATATCATTTTGTATATTATGCACAAAAAAATATCAAAACAAAACAAAACCATTGACAATTTTATACAATTAACGCTATAATATATATAAATCATTTTTGATTTACAAAAAAAGGAGAATTAATATGGAAATCACAAGCAT
>JAZSJF010000034.1:0-5011 GCA_045534195.1 Clostridia bacterium
CATCATACCAACTTCCTGTAAACTGAACTTCCATTGTTACAGATGGGCAAACAGATTTTGCACCGAGGAAGAAAGATGTGTAACCTGAAATAACTTCAGCATATGTGTAAGCACCTACATAACCCATCTTAGCCTGGTCTGCAGTAATCTTACCTGCTTCAATCATTTCATTAAGTTTCATACCTGCAGCAATACCTGCAAGATATCTGCCTTCGTAGATAGAAGCGAATGCATTGTGGAAGTTAGGGAGTTTTTCTGTATGAGCAGTTGTACCTGTAGCATGACAGAACTGAACTTCAGGAAATTCCTTTGCAGCCTTCAACATATAAGGTTCATGACCGAAACTGTTTGCAAATACTACATTACAACCCTGGTCTGCAAGGTCTGCAGCAGCTTCATAACATTCATTACCTTCAGGAATGTTTGTCTTGAAGATAACCTGATCAGGAGTAAGTCCCAGTTCTTTTGTTGCTTCTTCAGCGGCTACAAGAAAGTTCTTGTCATATGTTGAGTTTTCGTCATGAAGGAAGATAAAACCGATTTTGAAATCTGAACTTACAGTTTTTTCTTCGCCGCATGATGAAAGCATACATACTGATGCAACAAGCATAACAGCAACCAACAGAAGCGAAATAATTTTTTTCATTTTGATAACCTCCTGCCTATTGGCAAAATATTTATGTAAATAAAATTTACATCAAAAATTATCTGCGGAATGTGAGAGAATCCTCTGTCATAGACTCAACTATTGCAAGGGAATCCACTCTTATCCCCTTTTCTCTCAAGGCATCTCCGCCGCCCTGAAAACCTTTTTCTATAGCAATTGCACAACCTGCAAAAGAAGCACCTGCCTGTCCGATAATGTCGATAAGACCGTTAAGCGCATTTCCCTTCGCGAGAAAATCATCAATTATAAGCACGTTATCTTCTTCTGAAAGGAACTCTTTGCTCACAATAGCATCGTACACATTTTTCTTGGTAAATGATGTAACCCTTGATGAATACACATCTTCAGAAATGTTGCCTGATTTATTTTTCTTGGCAAAAACAACCGGAACATTCATATACTGTGCCGCCGCAAAAGCAATGGGGATTCCTGAAGTTTCTATAGTAAGAATCTTATTTACAGAATCATCCTTATAAAGTTCAGCAATTTCTTTGCCCATTTCAAGAAGAAAATAAACATCTATACTGTGATTCAAAAAGCAGTCTACTTTAAGAATATTGCCCGGCAAAACATTGCCTTCTTTAAGAATTTTGTCTTCTAATGCCTTCAAAGAGATTCTCCTCCCAACCAAAATGTACACTCTTTCAATTAAAAAAAGTATAGCATATGATATTACAAAAGTCAACAAATCCATCCAAATTTTGACACAGTTTTTTATATGTAAATGCAAAATTTCCGGGTAAAGAGATTTACTCAATTTACCCGGAAATAATATATATGACTATCAGTCAAGTTTCAGTATTTCTTCTCCGCAATTTACTGTTCCTTCCCTGACAGTTGAAATATTTATATAATCATCACTGTTACATATTATCATAGGTATTGTTACCTGATATCCCGACTTCTTTATCTTCGCCATATCAAAGGACACAAGAAGGTCACCCTTTTTTACTTTCGCATCGCTTTTTACATGAGGAGTAAAGTATTTCCCCTTTAATTTAACCGTATCCACACCTATATGAAGAAGTATTTCAGCCCCGTCATCAGAAAGAATGGTCAGTGCATGGTTTGTATCATAGATATTCTCAACAATACCATCGCAAGGAGCATATAATTTGCCTTCAACAGGCTCTATCGCCACACCTTTCCCGAGAATTCCAGAAGAAAATGCTTCATCTTTCACACTGGAAAGCGGAACGGATTTTCCCGAAGCGTGAGCATAAAGTATTGAAGCCTTCATTTGCTTTTTGCCATCGGTATTTTCGTCTCTGTCCACTACCACATCTGCAACAATACTGTCCGATTCATCAGTATCAAGATAGTCCTCAAATGTAGACTTGATTACAGAAACCTGAGGTCCGTATATCACCTGGACACCAAGACCTTTGTGGATAACCCCGGATGCACCGCTTTGCTTAAGGTATTCGTCTTTTACAAGTGCCGCATCATTTACTGTGATTCTAAGTCTTGTGGCACAACAGTCTATGTCAGAAATATTGTCCTTTCCGCCAAGACCTTTGAGAATAAGACGGCTTTGAGTGAAGTCCTGAGTTTTTCCTTTTTTTCTCTCATTAACATCTTTTCTTGTATAAAGTTTTACTTCCCCTTCTTCAAGGTCACGCCCCGGAGTCTTTAAGTCAAGTTTTTCTATCATTATCTTGAATATGAAATAGTACAGTACAAAGTAAACAAGACCTACCACAACAATCCATACCCAGTTTGTCTTTGCATTTCCCTGAAGTATACCAAAGAGAAACAAGTCAATAAGACCGCCTGAAAATGTCATACCCACCCCTACTCCGAGGATGTGCATAAGCATATAAGAAAGACCTGCAAGAATACTATGCACCACATACATAACAGGAGCAACAAAAAGGAAAGTAAATTCAATAGGCTCTGTGATACCGGTAAGGATAGAAGTGAGAGTAGCAGACAAAAGCAAACTTCCCACGACTTTTCTCTTTTTCGGATGTGCAGTCTTATACATTGCAATTGCCGCACCTGCAAGTCCGAATATCATAAACGGGAATTTACCTGACATAAATCTTGTAGCGGACACCGAGAATACCTCTGTACTTTTTGAAGCAAGTTCTGCAAAAAAGATATTCTGTGCACCGTTTACGATATTTCCGTCAATTACCGCAGTTCCGCCCAGTGCAGTCTGCCAGAAAGGAATATAAAACACATGATGAAGTCCAAAAGGAATAAGTGCTCTCTCAATCGTACCGTATATCCATGTTCCGAAATAACCCGAGCCAAGAACAAGATTTCCAAGCCAGGAAATACCTCTCTGTACTATTGGCCACAGATAGAACATAAGAATACCTACACCAAGATATACTATGGAACTTATAATCGGCACAAATCTTGTACCACTAAAAAAAGAAAGTGTCTGATGAAGTTCTATCTTATAAAATCTGTTGTGAAGTGCCGCCACACCAAGACCTACAATAATACCGCCAAACACACCCATCTGCAAGGTTGTTATACCAAGCATAGATGTGGTTGTATTGTCTGCCATAGCCTCTACTCCGCCATATGCGGATATAAGGGCACTGATTGCAGTATTCATAATGAGATATGCAATTACGGCAGATAATGCGGCAACCTCTTTTTCTCTTTTTGCCATACCTATTGCAACACCCATTGCAAAAAGAAGAGCCAGATTGTCAAAAACTGCACTTCCCGCCTTGGACAGAATATCAAGCACAGTATAAATAATACTACCCGGATATATCAGCCAGGTGAGATTGTATGCATTAAGCATAGTTTCATTTGTAAACGAGCTTCCTATCCCAAGAAACAATCCCGCAACGGGAAGAAGTGCTATGGGGAGCATAAAGGAACGACCTATCCTCTGTAATACTCCAAAAACTTTATCCTTCATATCAATTCTCCTATAAAAAAGATTTATTGTTATTATTATCATAAATAAAATCATTAATACATTTTTTCCATTTTTATTCACAAAAAAACGACTTCGGTTACCAACACCGAAATCGTTTCTGACAATTTTATATCAACTTATTTTTCAAGTCCTGAATACAAAGCATTTCTCATTTTTGTCTGTATTTCCACATTCCAACTGTGGCATTGTTGAAAGTATGTAAGTGACAAATTGTTTTTGGTATCAACCATAGAAAATGCTCCTGCGGCACCGTCCCAACCAAATTCACCTATCGGACTTAAGGAGTCACTTTGTGATTTGTCGGTATGAGTTCTTACACCAAGTCCGTAGCCATAACCCTTTCTTACAGACTGAAACTCCTTGTATTGTTGTTCATTCAGATGGTTTGTGCTCATAAGTTCTATTGATGCCTTTGAGATAATTCTCTTGCCATCTTTCGATACACCACCGCATGCAAGGGTATCAAGAAACACCGCATAATCTTCTGTACAGGAGGTAAGACCTGCACCGCCGCTTTCATATTCATCTCCGAGTACATATACATACTCAAGTTTCATTCTTTCGGGAAGTCTGTCATTGTTGAATTTGTATCTTGCTGCCATTCTCGAAAGTATCTTTTCATCTTTGGAAAGACCAAAAAATGTATTTTTCATACCCAATGGGTCAAAGATGTTTTTCTTTACATACTCACCAAATCTCTCCCCTGACCACACTTCTATCAATGCACCAAGCACATCGTGACAAAGACTGTAACGATAATGTGTGCCCGGTTCAAAGTGAAGGACAGTTTCTGAAATGGCTTTCACAAAATCTCTTGTGGTTTTTGCACCGTTTTCTCTTGCTTTTTTTATATAATCTGCATCAAGGACATAATCAAGCCCTGCGCCCATGGTAAAAAGGTCTCTTATAGTAATTTTATTTTGTGCATACTTCTCTCCCTTGGCGCTTATTTCTGCAGAATTATCTCCTGTAGAAACCCCTGCTCCGCTATTTTGATATACCTCATCAACAGAAATCTTCATATTTTCAAATTCGGGAAGATATTTATACACAGGGTCGCTCATAATATATTTGCCTTTTTCATACAACTGAAGAGCAGCAGTAACTGTAATCATCTTTGTCATAGAAAAGATAAGATACATTTCATTCCCTGTCATCTTTTTGCCATTTTCTATATCACTCATTCCGGTATAATATCTGAAAACTTCCTTGTGATCCTTGTATACAATACAATCAACACCGGGAGTCTTCACTTCGTTTACCAGCACATCAAGATAATTCTTCAAATTTGTAAAATCCATATCTGTCACCATCCTTAGAAATATAAGATAATTTTACAACTTATATAATCAAAAGTCAACAAAAAAGGGGCTGTCTCACTAAAAAAGTGAGGCAGTCCTGATTTTTTGCACACAAAAAGCCGCTGAAGTATGGAA
>JAZSJF010000245.1:0-8209 GCA_045534195.1 Clostridia bacterium
TTAGATAGATAATCATAACTACCTTTGCCATTTAAGTATTCTTGTACAACGTTTAATTTAAATTCATAACTATATTTAGCCATGAAAAAACCGACCTCCCAATCGTTAGATTTTTGGTCTAACTTTTGGGGGTCGGCTCAATCTTTACAGTCCCTGTTATGATTAAGGGAATAGGAAAAAGACTTCAGAACAAAGAAACTGAGCCGAAACCTTTGGTTTCGGGTTACCCGAAGGCGTACATGTGTACGTCGAGAGGCGAAGTTTATTCGTAGCAAAAAGGCACAAAAAAATAGGAAATATTACATAAGAATGTAATATTTCCCACATAATGAGTAATTTATAAGTTTTGTTGTGATTTCAGGGCTTTGATTTTGGCTTACTCTATGCCTTTTTGCGATCTGGAGTTTTTTTACCAATATCATTAAGTTAAGAATAATATAAAAAATCAAAACACACCTAACGAAGATAAAAATTTTAAGTTAGGTGTGTTTTTCTAAAAAAGGGTATGCAAAAAAGACAGGCTGAAAAGTCTGCTAAAAATTCATTTAATAAATTTACAAATCAACAAAATTATGGTATTCTGTATAAGAAACTTGCCGCTACTCTTGCGTGTGCTTTTCGCGGATTGGAGAGTCCTTGTCGAATGGGCAGCAAATGATGTAGTAACAATGTTTCAAGCTTAGACGGAGATATATTTTTCAGGAAGAATTTACGACATATATGTACTGAAACAGAAAAATTGATTCTGTATGAATGCTTTCGTTTCTTTTGTTTAACAATTATGTGTGAGATAATTAGTTGACTAAAATTGTACATAGTAAGTCTTGCAAATATTTCTTGGAGAATATACTCCGTCTTTTTAGAATGAAATAACATCAGAGACAGTGAATATTTCAAATTTCTGAAAGATGTTTCAATTCCCCAACGCATTGCATAAATATTTTTTAATTCATCAACTGTAAACTCTTCTTGAGATAGGTTTGTAATAAGAACTTCATATTTGTCATCGGTCAATTTAAATCGTATTACACGAAAAGTCATATGATATGGAGGAACAAATATGCTTTTTCTTGATGTTTTAGGTAAAAAATCAAACGGTGAAGTATGTGATAAAAACTTCAAATTACTGCTTTTTGTATCTTTGGTTTGGCTTCGCGTTAAGTCAACAGAAACAGAAGTATCAAACTCTTGAGTATCAGGAAGATGAAGTTTTGAAACAATACCAAATCTATCCATATCTTTTACTCGAATTAAAAACTTTTGTCCTTTTTCCATTACATGAGCTATGTTGTTGTAAGATTCATAACCTCTGTCAGCAATATAAATAGTTGGGGTGGATAAATCATCACTATCAACCATAGTAACAAAAGCCTTGTGCTCATTACGATATTTTATCGGCTGAACAATAGCATTGGTATAGATATTTCTTTTAAGATCATACAAAACGTTAAGATGAAGTAGGTTAAATGGTTTGTATCCTTTTGAATTTTGATAAAAAGATTCTGTTTCTTTCTTATTGCTTGGAACATGGAGGTCAGAACCATCTACAGCAAGCAAACGAAACCCTTTGAATAAATTATGTTCGTCAATAGCATTTGTAAAACTATGAAAAAGTTTTTCAAATGCACAATAATTGATTTTATTGCGTTGTTGAACAAATGCTGAAACTGTTGGCATAGAAATATTCATATTAAAGTAGTCCATAAGTTCACCATTAAGAGATTTTCCACTCATAGCTAAAATACATTTAATCATTTGTTCAAAAGGCAGTTTGCGATTTCGTACAAAGTCTTTTGAGGGATTTTTTGCATATACTTCCGGATGAGCGGAAATATCAGCAATACATTTGTTTAGAGATTTCTTAATTGTTTTTGGTGTGTAGTTCATATTTTTTTCTCCTTGTCAATAGAAAATGTACTTCTATTAACAAGGGCTGATTTTATTAACAATAGTTAATAAAATCAGCCGCACAAATTTCAAAATTTGTCAAGTCTTTTTCGAAATAATTTTTAATATTTACATAAAAAAAGGGGGCAAGCTCATTAAATGAACTTGCTCCTCTTAACTTAATGATATTGGTTTTTTTACATTCCCTGTTGTTTCGCTCACTGTAATTTCAGTCAAGCGCCTGGATATATGCCATATCAGAAAGTTTATGTCCCATTTTGCAGGGATATGTTTTGTCAAAGGTTACTCCTTCCGTCATTCCATTGTCCGAATAACTCCCCCATTCACTTGCAGGTTCGTTAAAGATAATCTGCCCGCCCACATTACCTATGGCAACCATAGTATGGGGATGCTCTTCAAATCTTACCAACACACCCTCAGGATGTCTTTTTAGTGCCTCTGTGATTGCAAGTGTGGCAACAAGATCTGATTTGTCAGGATTTTTTATGTAAGTAGCACCGTAATCATATTCAAATCTGTCAAAATACTCTCCCTGCTCATCAACTGCAGGGACAAACCGAAGTCCGAATCTGTCTGCAATCTGTACATGATAACATAATGCCCCGTCATCAAGATATTCTTCATTGACGGATTTTATATCCACGGGAGTAACTCCCCCTGTAATGTCATTGATAACCATTGCATAGGAACATACCCAACAGTATCCTGAACCGTATTTCGGAAATTGCCACTGTTCTTCATTCTGAAAATAATATGTATGTGTTTGTTTCACGGTTTCATTTGTCAGATTTTTTGAAATGGTGACAGTATTTGTACTATCATTCCAGTAAACATATGCACCAAACACTTCCGCAATCTTTCTTAAAGGAAGATATGTTCTGTCATTTATAATCCTGGCAGGAACATCCAGTTGATAGGTTTTTATAATTCCTTTGTCATATACCGTCAGCCAGTATCCTCCTATTTTTATCTCTACAGTAATTCTGTCATCAGATGCCTTTACGGTATCAGTCTTGTCATCCCACAGAATATCACACCTGAATGATTCAAGTACAGGTCTGAGCGGTACAAGAGTCCTCCCTTCAATTATTACAGGGCTTGTATCAAAAGTTAACAATTTCCCCTCCGAGACGACCGAAATCGGCCTCTCCGTGTAATAACTGTTTTCTCCGTATGCAAATGCATAAAATCTAAAAATAATGTTAAAAACCAAAATCAACGCCGTGCCCAAGGCGTACAGACTTGTTCTTTTAATCATAAAATTCTCCTTTTTTACGGGTTTTTCGTCATTTTTTATGTTATTAATAATACTATACCACAAGATATAGTGCTTTGGCGAGAGATTTTGAAAAGTGTAATTTGGATGTAACAAAAAATGTGAAAAAAGTCGTAATATTTTTTTAACATTTTTTTAAAATTCTATTGACATTATTCTCTTTTGCAAGTATAATGAAGTACGATAATTTATACATACGGGGTGTTAAGAGTTGCGAGTTATTTCAGGAAGCGCCAGAGGGCTCAGGCTCTCTACAATAGATTCATTGGATACAAGACCTACTCTTGACAGAGTCAAAGAAGCTATATTCAGCATACTGATTCCCTATATACCATCCGGTTGCTGTCTGGATTTATTTGCAGGAAGCGGCGGACTGGGAATCGAGGCATTGAGCCGCGGAGTGGAAAGCGCTGTTTTTGTTGATGCCAACCCCAAATGCATCAGCGTTATAGAACAGAATGTGCAAAAAGCCCGCTTCACACAAAGATGCAGTATTGTAAGAAGTGATTTTTCATCCTATCTCAGGTGTTGCAAACAAGGGTTTGACATTATCTTTCTTGATCCGCCGTACAATATGGGCAGACTTGACGAGATACTGACTCTGATAAACGAAAATTCTGTTTTGAACAAAGAAGGAATTATTCTTCTTGAAGCAGATGAAGGTACAGAGGTAAATCATCCTGATTTTGTTGTACTGAAGCAAAAGAAATACGGCAGAGTCAATGTCTATGTATTGGAAGGAGCACAATCACATGAATGACAACAACCGAAACATCGCAGTTTATCCGGGAAGTTTTGATCCGGTTACCAATGGTCATCTGGATATAATCGCCCGCTCGGCAAGGTTGTTTGACACAGTTTATGTTGCCATCCTTATCAACAGTTCCAAATCCCCGATGTTTTCATTGCAAGAGAGAACTGAATTTATCACACAGGCTACAAAGGATCTCCCCAATGTGAAGGTTATTTCCTTTTCAGGTCTTCTGGTAGATTTGTTGGAGCAGTTAGGCGCAAATGTAATTATAAAAGGTTTAAGAGCGGTTTCTGACTTCGAATACGAAATGCAGATGGCTCTTATGAATAACAAATTATCCAAAAACATCGAAACTTTGTTTATGATGACAAGCCAGGAATATTCTTTCTTGAGTTCAAGTATTGTAAAAGAGGTTGCACGGCACCGCGGCAATCTGGATGGACTTGTACCTGATTTTCTGATTGACAAGATTGTCACAAGGGCTTCTCAGGGCAGTGGCGGTGCAAAAAATTAATTTCAGAAAAATATGGCGCTTTTATCCGCGCTTAAATTAACGGAGGAGAAAAATGGATATTATTGAATTGATTGCAGAATTGGAAGAAACTATTAACAAAAGTTACGAATTCCCATTTATCAAAAAGGCTTTCGTAAACAAGGAAGAACTCCTTAACATTATCGGAGATATCAGCCTTCAGCTTCCTGACGAACTCAGAATGGCAAAATCTGTTGCAGAAGACAGATCAAGAATCCTTGCAGATGCACAGAAACAGGCTGACCTTATCATAAAGAATGCTGAACAGAAAATAATCTCTATGATTGACGAACACGAAATCACAAAGAGAGCCACAGAACAGGCAAACGAAATTGTTATGAAAGCCCAGAAGAATGCAAGAGATATAAGACTCGGCACACTGGAATATGCAGACAATGTATTGCAGAGAGTGGACAGCACATTAAAGACTATGAGCGAAACTCTTCAGAAATCAAGAAGCGAACTGAGAAAATAATTAAGATAATAATTACTATAAGAGGTGTAAATCAGAATCGATTTACACCTCTAATTCTTTTTGTATTGCGAAGTTTTTATTTCTGAGTCAGACTATGTTCTGTAAAACTTTCCGTAAATATATGACTTCCGTCTTTTTTGTTTTCGTCGGTGTGATAATACAGATAAGAATGTTTCTCCGGATTCAGCACTGCCTCAACTGCCTTTACACCCGGATTGCATATAGGCCCTGCGGGAAGACCGGGGTTTTTGTAGGTATTATAGGGCGACTCTACCTCTAAGTCGGAATACAGTACAGTATCCATATCATATGCTCCCTCTGACTTTGCATATATCACGGTAGCACACGCCTGAAGAGGCATATTTATATCCAGTCTGTTCATAAACACTCCTGCTATCTTTGCTCTCTCATTGTCTATCTTTGCTTCCCTCTCAACAATTGATGCAAGAGTGAGGATTTCATAATAACTGAGTTCTTTATCATATGGAATCTTCACATTTTTTTCATATGCATCAAGCATATTTTTAATTACATCTTTTGCCGTTGAGGTAGTATTGTATTCATATGTGTCGGGAAACAGAAATCCCTGAAGTCTGTATTTAATATGCGGATTGTCCGGGATATTCTTAAGAAAATCATAGTCAAAAGTTTCATTCTCAAGGGTATAGAGAAATTCTTCTTTTGTGCATATCCCCTTTTCTTCACACAACGATGCAATCATCTCTGCAGAATATCCTTCGGGAATGGTCATAAGCATCCCCTCCTGATGTCCTCCCGAAATCACATCTATCACCTCTGAAAGTGTCATGGATGTATCAAGGGTATATATTCCGTATTTAAGTTCATTGCCTTTTTCGTGAAACTTAAGTTTCAGTTTGAATGCAAGTTTGCTTTCTATAACACCGTTATCTATGAGTATGTCGGCTATGCGGTCTGCCGATGTGCCCTGAGGGATTTCCACTGTCACTGTTTTTCCCGTTCCTTTGCTGAATTCAAGAAACTCTCCTATGGGAAGAACATTAAATGCAACAACCCCAAGGACAATGACTGCAATCAAAACGGCAACTATCCTTCTTATCAGTATTTTATTCTTAAGATTATTATTCATTGGTATATCTCCTTATAAGGGAATTATCTTTGTTCATTATACAAAACATTGGTATATTTTGTCAAATCAACACACATTATCTCCTATTCCCATCACAAATATTATGCCGAGAATAATAATCATAATCTAATCATCAACCCCGTCATAAAGAAGAAAAAGAACTACCCCCAAAAGCACAAGATCATCTGCACCCACACCGGAAAGGATATTTCCGAAAGGGGTTGGTTTTTTTGCACACTGTTCTTTTTCACACAGGATTTCTCCTGTCTTTTGCGGTTTGTCACATTTGGGAGAATATCTGTATTCACTTCCGTCACTAAGTTTAAAATGTTCTCCGTAGCCGTCATAAAACTGTCTTATCAAATGATTTCACCTCAATTTAAATCTTTGAAAATACCCGTAAGTTTTGTCATACGAAGCATTTTTATGGCGTTGTCTATCTGTCTTTCTCTCTCCGGTCTCATATAGGGTTTCAAAGCATACAGAAGATTTATCTTAGGATCCGAATTATCCGTCATAAGTTGGGATATACGCTGTATGTTTTCGGGAGAAAAACTGTCCTGAGGAGTATTTTTGGAAGATATGCTTCCCATCATCTCCTGAATACTCTCCCTTGATTTGGGATCTGATAATATATCATTTATCTTACTCATAATATTGTCATTATTCATATCTTTACTCCTTATAATCTCCTTATAATCTGTCAAGAAAATTAAGAAACGAGGGATTCTTTCTTATCATATTTACAATCTCTTCATCGGACATGGTCTTAAGTTTTTGTGCTACAGGCGAAAGGTTCATACTTTCAAGTTTCCGTATTACTTCATTTTTGTCTACAGACATAAGTTTTTTCTCTATTTCCTGCACATTCATAGACTTAAGTTCTGCCTTTGCTTTCTGCCCTGAGGCACTTTTCAATATTTCCATCAGTTGAAGTTTAAGATTATTATCCATAATTACCTCCATAAATTCTTATTTGTATATTATATGAGGAATTTTTAAAAATTGTTATTAAAATTTGTAACAGTTACAAACACAGCGTAATAAAATATCATAGAATATTTTATTGGAGGGATTTTAATGCAAAAAGGAAAGCATTTTTATCTGGGAGCAAACACTCCCGAAGGATTTTTTTCTTATTATAACAATCTTGCCGGATATGACAGAGTAAACAGGATATACTGCATAAAAGGCGGCCCGGGATCGGGCAAATCCACATTTATGAAAAATATAGCATCCCATATGGAAAAAGAAGGAATGAATGTGGAATATGTCCATTGTTCTTCCGATGATTCATCACTGGATGCAATATATATAAAGGATATAAAAACGGCATTTCTTGACGGAACCGCACCTCACATAACAGATCCCAAATACCCCGGCGCCGTTGATGAAATCATAAACCTTGGAACTTTCTGGAAAAAAGACAGTCTTATTCCCTTAAGAAAAGACATAATCCACGTATCGGATATAATATCCTGCCATTTTGACAGAGCATATGACTATCTTGGCGCTGTAAAGAAATTCTATGCAAACACCGACAAAATATACAAAAAACACTGCAACCGCTACCTTCAGAATTCCTTTATAGACGACATTCTTTTTGAAGAACTGGCAGAATTCCCTCTCACCGATTATATAGGCAAAAAGCGAAAACTCTTTGCAACGGCTATTACTCCCTCCGGATTCAGAAACAGACTTGACACTGTATTTGGTTCGGTTAAAGTATACAACCTTTCGGGATATACAGATGACCTTCTCCTCCGTCTTTCGGATTTTATAACAGAGCGGGGAATAGATGTGGAGATGTATTTCTGTCCATTAAACCCAACCAAAAAATGCGAACATCTCCTTATCCCCGACCTGAAACTGGGATTCAGTCTGTCAAATGATTATCACAGTATCAATATGGGCGAAAGGGTGGATTTGTCTATAGATGACAGTATCCCCCAAGAAGATATGGAATATATTGATTTCAACAGAAAAACTACGGATTATATATTCAAAAAAGTTTTTTCAGAACTTGAACTGGCAAAGAAAAATCACGATATATTGGAAGATTATTACAAAAGATGTATGGATTTCGATGCCGTAGAGGAATTAAGTTTGGGATACGCCAAAGAAATACTTGAAAAAATTTCATAATTGTGCTATCA
>JAZSJF010000161.1:0-2611 GCA_045534195.1 Clostridia bacterium
TATACACGAGATGAAGTTCTTGGTGTTCTTAAAGAGCATGTTGATAAGCTTTTCAAAAAGGATTTCCCCGGTGTGTTTACAGACTGTGATGTGGCAAATGAAATTATCAGACATCGTTACTTAAGATCATCACTCAGCAAAGATGGTAAAGCAATTCCACATGGACTTATGGAAGTTTCTCCTTCGCCTGACAGTACATACGAAGATAATACATTGTTTGTGGATTATTTCAGACTGGCAAGAGAGGCAACTGAAGGAAAGGTAGACCTATGGTACAACGAAGCAGGGGATGTGTATACTGACAGATATATTGAATACCTTGACACTTTTAAAGCTATGGGCGTTGATTATGATGGTTTGGGTATCCAGTCACACTATGACGGTGCACTTAAGATGCCTACAGAACAGATTGCACTCTACAACAAACTTGCAGAATACGGCAAAAAATTAAAGGTGACGGAATATTCCTGTTCTACAGCAGACGAATCGTTACAGGCAAACTTTACAAGAGATACAATGATTGCATGTTTTGCTCAGCCTGAAATGAACGGATTTCTTATGTGGGGCTTCTGGGACGGCTACAACTATGAAGCCTATGGTCCTATGTATTATTCTGACTGGACACTTAAGCCATCAGGCAGAGTATATCAGGATCTTGTTTACAACAAATGGTGGACAAGAGATGCCAGAGCCAATACAGATAAGGATGGCAAGGCAACAATCCGCGGTTTTTACGGTGACTATGATGTGACTGTTACTGCCAACGGGCAGACAAAAACCGCTATGGTTGCATTCCACAAAGGATATGACAATATTCTTGAAATAACATTGGATTGATAATTTAGGAGGGATTGTAAAAAGTCATTTTTTACAGTCCCGCCGGTTTTGATATAAGGAGACTAACTATATGAAAAAAATCGGCCCTATCACAGGAACATTTATTGATGAAATAACCTTTGATATACCATCTTCAAACTGGTCATATGAGCAATGGAAAAAAGACCTTGACTATATGCAGGAGATAGGTATAGATACTGTTATATTTATAAGAGGCGGATTTGGAAAAAGGTCAGTATTTCCTTCCGATGTACTCAACACTTCTTTTGAGGATGATTTTGCAGCCTTTATATTTGAAGAAACATCCAAGCGAAATATGAATGTGTTTTTCGGTATGTACATTTCACACATAAGTTGGAACAAAGGCGATGCTTTGGGCGAAATCAGGATGAATAAACCTTTTGTAAATGAAGTTTGTACCCGTTACGGAGATTATCCCTCCTTCAAAGGATGGTATATCCCTCAGGAGACCTGTTATGACCATTATAATATAGGTGAAATAATGCGGGGAATGTCTGCTTTGTGCAAGGACAAAACACCTGACAAAAAAGTGCTTATAAGTCCTTTTTTCAAAACAGAAATCACCTATAAGGATGAGCCGTTTACCGCTGAGAGACATGCTGAGGAGTGGGACAGACTCTTTACATACGGCGGAAAGGATGTAGATATGTGTGCATTTCAGGACGGAACGGTGCCAATGGATAAGATGGAGGAATTTTATACACTTACAAAAGAGGTGTGCCAAAAGCACAATATACATCACTGGGTAAATGCTGAGACCTTTGAGAGAGATGTGAGATGTATGTATTATCCCATTACATTTTCACTTCTCAGACGAAGACTTGACCTTCACCGTAAATATGCAGAAAAGATAATTACATTTGAGTTTTCTCATTTTTTGAGTCCTCAGTCTATATACCCATCTGCACACAATCTTAATAATCTTTATAAAGACTATTATCTTAAATATTGAGTTGATTTGGTGTTAATTTCGACACAGTTGATATAAATGGTACTATAATTGTGCAAATGACAGATAGTTGCTTGACATAAACTTTGTGAAAATATATAATAAACCCAAGACTTACATTAAGTATAGTTTTATTATTATGTTTGGTGGTGTGAATTATGATAAAGACAGGCCCTATCACAGGTACATTTATTGATGAAATAACTTACGATATTCCTTCATCCAACTGGTCGAGAGAACAGTGGAAAAAGGACCTGGATTATATGCAGGAAATCGGTATAGATACAGTTATCTTTATCAGAGGCGGTCTTGGTAACAGATCTATATTTCCTTCAAAAGTCCTTGGTACACCTTATGAGGATGATTTTGCGGGATTTATATTTGAAGAAACTTCAAAAAGAAATATGAAGGTTATTTTTGGTCTCTACATTTCAAATATCAACTGGAATGGCGGTGACGATGAAACAGAATACAGAATCAATAAGCCGTTTATTGATGAAGTCGTGTCACGATATGGAGATTATCCATCATTTTACGGATGGTATATACCTCACGAAACCTGTTGCAGACATAATAATTTTGAAAAGATTGTTCTTAATATGTCCAAAATGTGCAAGGACAAAACTCCTGAAAAGAAAGTTCTTATAAGTCCGTTTTTCAAGAGCCATATCTGTGCACCAAAGACCTTTATGACTCCCAAAGAGCATTATGAAGAATGGGATGCACTTTTTGATTATGCGGGAAAAGATGTAGATTTCTGTGCATTTCAGGATGGTTCTGCATATAAAGTCGGAGGCCAAGCGG
>JAZSJF010000091.1:0-1666 GCA_045534195.1 Clostridia bacterium
GAAATAAGATAAGGAGAAACGTATAATGAAAAAAATAATGTCTATGATAATATCTGTATGAATTATATGTTCCTGCTTTTTTGCAGTAAATGTAAATGCATCAGGAGATATAAATATTGTTATTGACGGTAATAATCAGGTTTATGATCAGATGCCTGTTATAGTATCAGACAGAACACTTGTGCCTTTGAGAGGAATTTTTGAATCATTGGGTGCAACAGTTACCTGGTATGATGAACTTAAGATGATTGTAGGTGCAAAGGATGAAACTACAATTGTTTTGTGGGTAAACGATACAAAAGCAGTTGTAAATGATACTGAAATCACTCTTGATGTTCCTGCACAGATTGTGTCAGACAGAACAATGGTTCCTGTAAGGTTTATTTCTGAAGCAATGGGCTCAGAAGTTAACTGGGCAGGGGACACAAGAACAGTTTCTATCAAAAGTAAAGAACTTCTGAAAAAAGAAGCGGAAGAACTCAGAATAAAAGAAACACAGGAAGCAAAAGAACAGAGTATCAGAGATGCGATTGCGGCATCAAAGCCTATCGAAGATGCAAATCTTCCAAAGTCAGGATTTATGGTTGTTGAGCCTGAGGAATTTGTAAGTGATGCATCCTGCACAAACAGTGAGGATGTTAAGTTTACAAGAAACGGAACAGAACTTACTGCAGATATCAAAAAGAAAGGTTCATCAGATGCAAGTGCCGTTGCAAGAATCACCGGAAAGATTTCTGAACTTTTCAGTGAAGGTGATGTGGGAATGATGACCTTCAAGGCGAAACTCAATTCAGGAGGAACTGAGGAAGGCAGAGCATATATAAGAGCCTGGGTACAGTCAGGACCTGAAAACAATAATGACAAGTCCTTGTACGAAAGAACAGATGTGGTTACATCAGAATGGACTACATGTTATCTTCCGTTTACAGTAAATTATGCTCTTATCAATGCAGGATTAAGACTTGGCGGAGCCAAACAGAATGTTACTGTTAAGGATTTTATGATAATAAACTACAAAGATACTGTTGATGTAACCACTCTTCCGTCAACGATTATGGCAAAGACACCTTCCAAACCTAAGGAAGAACAAAAGAAAGAGGAAGTCCCTCAGATAAAGCCAACTGTAGAAAATATTACAGACAATACACTTCCCGTTGGAGGTACAGTTGTTGTAAATAATCTTGAATTTATGACAAATACTCGTCTTACATCAAGCGAAGAAGTAAAATTCACAGTAACAAATGATGAAATTACTGCAGATATTATCACCAATCCCGAAAAGGATAATAAGGTTACAATCACAACCAAAACAGATATGACATCAAAGTTTAATATCGGTGATATATGTGTAATGACTTTTAAAGCAAAACTTAATTCAGGCGGACAAAACGGTGAAGGCTATATCAAAGCCTGGGTGCAGGCACCAAGCACAGAGAATAATGCCAAATCACTTTTTGACAGAACAAAGGTTACATCAGAATGGACTACCTGTTATCTGCCCTTTAAAATAACATCTTCTGTAGCCAATGCAGGTCTCAGACTTGGTGGATTTATGCAAAACATTTCCGTCAAGGACTTTGCACTGATAAACTACGGAACAAATGTAAGTATTGATTCTCTTCCAAATACAATAATTAAATAAGTCAAAGAAGGGGCCGTAAAAATC
>JAZSJF010000110.1:0-1630 GCA_045534195.1 Clostridia bacterium
ATAGACAGGTGTATAGAGATGGGTAAGCAGGCAATATTTCTTGTGCCTGAGATTTTTCTCACCCCCCAGATGGTTCGTCAGGTGACGGGGTATTTCGGTGAAAGGGTAGCAGTAAGGCACAGTATGCTTACCTTAAGAGAAAGATATGACGAATGGAAAAGAATAAAAAAAGGTATTGCCCGTGTTGTTGTGGGGGCAAGATCGGCAGTGTTTTCACCTTGTCAGAACCTTGGACTTATAATAATAGATGAAGAGCACGAGGGAACATACAAATCAGAAACAAGCCCCAGATATCATACTGTGGAAGTGGCAAGATACAGATCGAAGTTTGAGAATGCCACACTTGTACTTGCTTCGGCTACTCCTTCTGTAGAAAGTTACAAACTGGCAGAAGACGGAGTGTATGACCTTATAAAAATGAATAACCGTATAAACCGTTCAGTTCTTCCTGAAGTTGAAATAGTGGATATGAGAGAAGAACTGACTGAAGGAAACAGGTCGGTTTTTTCAAATCGTCTTAAGGAAGAAATATCAAAGAATTTACAACAGAAAAAGCAGACCATACTGTTTCTTAACAAAAGAGGATTTTCGAGTTTTGTATCCTGCAGAAATTGCGGATATGTGGCAGAATGTCCTAACTGTAATATACCTCTTAATTATCACAAAGTATCAGAAAGTCTTATTTGTCATTTCTGTGATTATAAAGAATCAAAAATGAATGTATGTCCCAAATGCGGCAGTGAACATATAAGACATTTCGGCATAGGCACTCAGAAGGTCTGTGACGAAATAACTGCACTTTTTCCCGATGCACGGGTTTTGAGAATGGATGCAGACACCACGCTATCCCGTCATTCTCACGAAAAAATCCTGCAAAAATTCAGACAGGGCGAAGCAGATATTCTTGTGGGAACCCAGATGATTGCTAAGGGACTTGACTTTGAAAATGTGACTCTTGTAGGAGTAGTTGCCGCAGATATAAGCCTGTTTATGAATGATTTCAGAGCGGGCGAAAAGACATTTTCACTTCTTACTCAGGTTATCGGCAGAGCGGGAAGAGGTAAGTATCCGGGAAGGGCAATTATTCAGAGTTATGATCCTGACAATCAGATTCTTGCATTTTCAAAAGAGCAGGATTATGAAAGTTTTTATGAGGAGGAAACGGGACTCCGTTCTATGATGTGGTATCCGCCGTATTGTGAGATAATCAATATCAACTCTTCATCAGAAAGCGACTATCAGGCAAGAAAGGTGCTTCTGGGACTGAGAGAAGAACTTATAAAAGAACTTTCCAATCTGAAACTCAACGGTCAGATATCGGTAATGAGTGTGACAAAAGCACCGGTGTACCGTGTGAATTCCAAGTACCGTTACAGATTTATAATTAAAATGAAATACAGCAAAACAGTATATAATCTTATTCATAAGATACTTGAAAAACACTACAGAACTTTGGGAAATTCCACATTGACTGTTGATGTAAATCCCATAAATATGTATTAAAGAAAGGTTGATATTTTATGGCACTGAGAAATATAAGAGTAGAAGGCGACGAAATCTTAAGAAAGAAATGCCGCAATGTAGAAGAAATTGACGAAAGAATACTTACCCTTCTTGATGATATGAAAGA
>JAZSJF010000088.1:0-4582 GCA_045534195.1 Clostridia bacterium
AGGATTTTTTGTTTTGTATTATTCATTTTTCATTATTCAATATTCATCATTCATTAATTATAACAGATTTCTTAAAGAAAAATCCGTTTCTTTTTGTATTTTTAAATCTTGTAATAAAATAAAAACCGGGAAAAGAGGCAACTATGGGAAAAAATAAACTTATTACCTTCAGCGGTGCAGACTGTTGCGGCAAGTCCACACAGATAGCACTTCTTAAAGAGTATCTTGACAAAAAGAATATCAGATATGAATCTGTATGGACAAGAGGGGGATTTACTCCGGGGATAGAGTTTCTCAAATCTCTTGTCAGACGGGGAAAGAAACTTTCTGATGAGCAGAAGATTGCCCAGTCTGAAAAGATTCACAAAAACAACCGCAAAAGCAGACTTTTGTTTCAACTGGCAATAATGGACATTTGTTTGTATTATGGTGTGGTTATTCGTTTCAAACTTATGAAAAATACCGTTATATGCGACAGATATATGTGTGACGGGCTTGTGGATTTTATAATAAGGTATCCGGAACTTGATGTGGAAAAGAGCATCACATGGAAACTGTTTTCAAAAATCTGCAAAAAGCCTGATGTGTCACTTGTGTTTGATGTTTCTCCGCAGGTTGCTCTTGAGAGAGGCGAACTCAAGCATGAGAAAAATGCGGAAAATCTGGAACAGAGAATATACAAAAACAAACTCTACCGTGAAAAGATGGAGCAGAACAAATGGATGTATGTTATTGATTCCCAAAGACCTGTAGATGAGATACACACAGATGTTATTTCTGTTGTGGAAAAAGTTTTTATGTAATTAAAAGCATTTCGTATGTATGGCAATATACTGTTTGGTTCAGATATATTGTTTGCTGCGAAGTGCTTATTTTAGCCTTCGGGTAACCCGAACCCAAAGGTTTCGGCTCAGTTTCTTGGTTCTGAAGTCTTTTTCCTATTCCCTCAATCATAAAAACAGGGACTGTAAATAGATTTTTTACAGTCCCTTGTAATCCGGTTTACATTATGACATTGCTTCAGAAATAATTGCAAGAACTTTTTCATAACATCCGCCGCAACCGGTGGAGCAATGAGTAGTGTTTTTGACATTTTCAAACACATCAAGAAGTTTAGTTGCATTTGTCTGTTTGTGAATTTCATCAAGAATATCAAAGTATGTTACATTGTTGCATTTACATACAACATAGTTTTTGTTTGTTTTTGTATCAAGTGGCTGAAGGTCACAGGTAAGCGGTTCTTCCACATCCTTTTTCCACAATCCGTGAAGGTTGCAGTAGGCATATACTGACAGGGGTTTTTCATCTGAAAGTGCAAATGTCACTGTTGGTTCTTTGCCCACTTCAAGACATTTTCTCTGTCCGCCTTTATCTGTCTGAAGATATACCCAAATGATACTGTGTTCTTCTGTCATAGGATGCTCTGCTTCTCCTATTTTTACAGTAACAGTCTTTCCTGACACAGTTACCACGGGAATATGCTTTTCTTCGCTTGCTTCAATCATTCCCGGCTCCAGTTTTGTCATTTTCTGACCGCAGCACATCATGGGAACACCTGCATCGTTTATCATACCGATTAAGTTTCCGCAATGCTCGCAAATATAAAATTTGTTGTTGTCACACATGGTAAAATCACCTCCGTATATTTGATTTTATTTTATCATAAGAAATCTTATAATTCAATACGGAAATACAAATTTTCACTGTATTTCTTTCCTCATTCCGTTAGGTGTAACTCCTTTTATCTTGCGGAATGTCTTTATGAAATAACTCAGATCGTTAAACCCGCACTCATATGCAATATCTGTCACACTTTTGTCGGTATTGAGAAGCATTTTTGTTGCTTTTTCGATTCTATACGAATTAAGATATTCAAAAGGTGTTTTTGTAGTCATTTTTTTGAAAAATGAACAGAAATATTTTTTGCTCATTCCCGAATATTCTGCCATATCATTAAGGGTGATGTCCGAGCGGTAGTTTTTTCTTATAAAGGTCAGCACATTTTTGATTTTCGGAACATTTTTTCCTGATACGGATGTGTCTGCAACCGAGTAGAGATTTTTTTCCATAATAAGACCAAAAAGATTATACAGCGTACCGGTTATTATGAATCTTTTTCCCTCATACTCTTCGGAAAGTTTGTCAAAGAGAAGATTTGCAGTCCGGTGTATTTCATTATCTGTACAAAAAAACTCCTCTATCTGATATTCTCCGTTTATCATACCTTCAGTAAATCTCTTTATTTCTTCGGATTCGGTAACGAACGCCTCGGGATTAAACACTATACATTCATACACACAGTCCTGTGGAATTGCACTGTGAACCCTTTCAGGATTTACAAAGATAATATCTCCCTTTTCTGCCGCATATTGAGAAGTGTTTATTCTTAAGTTAAGTTTACCGCGAATAACCCTGATTATCTCTATATCTGTGTGCCAGTGGGCAGTCATTTCGTATCTTGGGTGAGTACTTGTCATGTGATACAGTTCTATGGGAAAATCAGGTGTTCCTCTTTGTCTTAATTCATTATAACTCATAATAACTCCAAAAATGTGAATATTGTTATACTTTTTGATATTATATCACAAGAAAATCCATAATTCAAGAGATTATACTTATATCAAAGGAGTGATTTGTTATGGCAAAATCAAGGCTTATCGGCGATTATCCGGTTATCGGTATACGTCCTGCAATTGACGGCAGAAGAGGACCGCTTAAGGTGAGAGAATCATTGGAAAATCAGACAATGAATATGGCGAGGGCCGCTGCAGATTTGATTGAAAAAAATCTCAGATATTCAAACGGTGAATCTGTGAAGGTGGTAATAGCGGACACCACCATAGGCAGAGTGGCAGAAGCCGCACAGTGCGCCGCAAAATTCAAAAAAGAAGGTGTAGACATTACTCTTACGGTTACACCTTGCTGGTGCTACGGCTCAGAAACTATGGATATGGATCCTATGACCATAAAAGGTGTATGGGGATTCAACGGCACAGAAAGACCGGGTGCGGTATATCTTGCATCAGTTCTTGCATCCCACGCACAGAAAGGACTTCCTGCTTTCGGAATATACGGTCACGATGTATGTGATGCAGATGATACATCCATTCCTCAGGATGTTCAGGAAAAAATCCTTTGTTTCGCAAGATGTGCGGTTGCGGTTGCAACAATGAGAGGAAAGTCATATCTTCAGATAGGCTCTATCTGTATGGGTATCGCAGGTTCTATCATAAGTCCTGAGTTTTTTGAAGAATACCTTGGTATGAGAGTTGAGTCTGTGGATGAGGTGGAAATCATCAGAAGAATGACCGAAGGTATCTATGACGAGGAAGAATACCTTAAAGCCCTTAAGTGGACAAAAGAAAACTGTAAGGAAGGATTTGACAAAAATCCTGATTTTATCAAAAAGGATGCAGTCAAAAAAGAGTCTGACTGGGAGTTTGTTGTCAAGATGATGTGCATCATCAAGGATCTCTATAACGGCAATGAAAAACTGTCTGATAAATTTGCAGAAGAATCTGTAGGTCATAATGCTATTGCAGGCGGTTTTCAGGGACAGCGTCAGTGGACAGATTTTTATCCCAACTGTGACTTTCCTGAAGCAATGCTTAATTCTTCCTTTGACTGGAACGGTGCGAGAGAACCGTATATTCTCGCTACAGAAAATGATACATTAAACGGTGTGTGTATGCTTTTTGGCAAACTTCTTACAAATACTGCACAGATTTTTGCAGATGTAAGAACCTACTGGAGCCCTGAAGCGGTAAAAAAGGCAACCGGTTACGACCTTACAGGCAAGGCGAAAGAAGCAGGCGGATTTATTCATCTTATCAATTCCGGTGCGGCTTGTATCGATGCCTGCGGTGAGGTGAAAGATGAAAATGGCAACGGTATTATAAAGCCATTCTGGGAGATGACCGATAAGGATATGAAAGCCTGCCTTGAAGCCACAGAGTGGTGTGCGGCAGACAACGGATATTTCAGAGGCGGCGGATATTCTTCAAGATTTCTCACAAGAAGCGAAATGCCTGCCACTATGATAAGACTTAATCTTGTAAAAGGTCTTGGTCCCGTTATGCAGATAGCAGAAGGTTGGACTATCAACCTTCCTGACGAAGTGTCTGACAAATTGTGGAAGCGTACTGACTACACCTGGCCGTGTACCTGGTTTGCTCCGAGAACAACCGGTGAAGGTGCATTCAGAACTGCTTATGATGTGATGAACAACTGGGGTGCAAATCACGGCTCCATAAGTTATGGCCATATAGGTGCAGACATTATCACACTTTGCTCTATGTTGAGAATCCCCGTGTGTATGCACAATGTGGATGAAGAAAAGATATTCCGTCCCGCATCCTGGAATGCTTTCGGAATGGATAAAGAAGGTCAGGATTACAGAGCGTGTAGTGCATACGGTCCAATGTACAAATAAAAATGCAAAATTGTTTTAAATATAAACAGATACATTTTATGATTGAGAAGAGGGTGTTGATTTATACACCCTCTTTTTGTGTGTTTTTTCAGGCAAAATATTGTCATAAATTTAACAAATCTGTCTTGATATTTCATACAATTTATGATA
>JAZSJF010000293.1:0-9390 GCA_045534195.1 Clostridia bacterium
TAGACATTATTTTTTTCATTATCCGTTCCTCCTTATCTTATTTCAGTTTTCTGATAATCACCGTCACACAAAAGTGTATACAATACAGATGTGTTATCTTTTCTCTCGTAATCTGCAACAGCAAATTTCTTTCTGTTGATAATGGTTGTGCCTGATGATGCACCTACACCGAGAAGTTTGCCGTCTTTCATTTCCATAATTACCATACCGGTATTTTTTGCATTGTCAGAAAGTGTATTTATAATCTTGAATGAATTCTCTGACTTAATCAGTTTAACATAAAGAGAACCGTCATTCTTCACTGTGATTTCCACATCATTTTTATATCCTTTGTGAAGTGGAAGAGATACAAGTTTTGTTTCTCCGTTGTAGTCAAAACTTATGTCATAATCACCGTAATATGCTCTCAAACTGCATTTACCCTCTGAATTTGTCTTGAGAGTTTCTCTTGTCCACCATTTGTTGTATACAAGATCCTGATATACAATTCCGCCCGGTTTCAGTGAATAATCTGACTTATACATTACTCTGTTCTGGGCAGAACTTGAACCTTCTCTGAATCCCCACAATTGAATAAAATCTACAGATTCTTCTGCAAAATATGCAATAAGTGCATCTCTTGTGATATTACCCTGCATATCAGGATCGGTTCTTAGTGTTGTTGTATCATATTCTGTGATTTTGATCGGCTTGCCGTAGGATGCAAGTTCTTTCAAAAGTTCTACCACCTCTTCGGGATTGAATGCTGCAGAGGTGTGTCCCTGATGTCCTATTGCATCAAAGTCAACATTTTCCATAGCCCAATCCATATAAGGCTTCTGAGTTATATCATATATAGCATCTGTTCTGAAACCGTCTGTAAGAAGTCTGGTTGAATCAGGCATATATTCCTTTGCCCATTTATACCAGTCAATTATAATTTCTTTTCCGTGATGATATCCCAAGAACCAGTCTGTCTGTCCTGTGGTATATCTGTGTGGCTCTTCATTGGATACATCCCAGAGAGTTACATCAGGGAATCTCTTTGCGAAGTATTTGAAGTGCTCTTCAATAGATTTATCCAAAGCTGCCTTGTCATTTACAATATCTTTATATACAAGCATCTGAGGATGATGTTCTTTTTTCTGAAACATAAGAGCATGGCCGTGAATATCCTTTGCAACACCGTTTCTCTTTGCCCATTCGATAACCTTGTCAACAACCGCATACTTCATATCGTTTTCTTCATCAACCATTTCTCTGTGGAAACCGCCTTCAGTACCGATAGCGTTGAAATTCTCTACAACCTTCGGACCATACTGGGCTTCTGACTGAAGTGATGATGTGCCGTTGCCTACATTTACTGCAGCGGCAAATGATACTTCGTGCTCATACATATTCACATTGACATCAGTATCAGAAATCGGATTTCCCGCTTCATCTCTGATAGTGATATTTACATCGCCTTTTCTTATCTTTTCAATTCTTTCATTGGCTTCTTTTCGCCACTCGGCATCTTCTTCGTAACCTTTGTACGGTTCGCCTTTTACAGGAAAATCTTCAGGCTGGTATTTCTTTCCGAAGTTATATACCTCAAATCCGCCGATTTCCATTTCACCTACATAGTAACCTGCATTAATACTGAACAAAAGCCCTTCGGAAGTATAGTTATGGGTAAGATTCGGGAAATACACATAACAACTTGTCCATTCAGGTTTAATATCAATTGTTCTGTAAGTAACTTTGTTATCTGTTTTCTTGAATGTTTTTTCTGTGAAATATGTGTAGACTGTACCTACCCCATTATCCCAGTGTCCGCCTGATTTCATTCTGGCATAATACCTTACAAGAAGAGTATCTCCGTCTTCAAACTCAAATGAAGGGAGTTTTGAAAAATCGAGTCGGTAATTAAATTTGGAATATTTATCAGGGATATCGGTAGTAAAAATCTTAAGAACATTTGTAAATCCTTTTCCGTCTGTTACTGTCCCTGTTTCATAATGTCCGTAATCAGGAACACCTTCCTGTGATGTCATATCAGGATTTAAGAAATGACTTTCATCTGCAACAATTTTGCCGCCTTCAAATCTTGAAAAAATAACATCTGGATTTTCCGGCATAGGGAAATAATGATTGTCATTCAAATCCTTGCTTTTTGTAAACTCTGTAGGAACAGGTCTGTGGTCATTGGGATGTTCGAGTACATCCTTTATTTCCCAGTATACTCTTGAGTCTGCAAAAGCCGCAGAAAAGATTAAATTCACAATCAGGAATACACTGAGCAAAATACTCAAAACTTTTTTCATCATAAATCCTCCATCCATAAATAATTTCAACTTACAATTCTATTATACGGAGTGAAAATATATGGTTTCAACATTTTTTTGTCAAAAAGATATGTTTTTTTGTCCACAGTTTTACAAACAATAAAGCCGCAGATTATGTCTGCGGCTTTGTTGAAATAATATTTATTATTATATTAATACTCTACACCTTTTAATGCTTTTTCAAACTTTTTGATATTGTATTTTTCTACCCATTCGTCAACAAGTTTGATATACTTTTCTGTCTGAACAGATGCCTTTTTGTCTGCCTTGAATTCATCCATCAAAGGAATTCTCTTTATGATATGATATCCGAAATCAGACTCTACAATATCACTTACTTTGTTTTCTTCAAGAGCATATGATGCATCTTCAAAAGGCTTAACCATTTCACCTTTCTTAAATGTATATCCGTCAGGTGACTGCTGAAGTCCCGGATCTTCAGAGAATTCATTCATCAATGCATCAAAATCTCCGCCTGATCTGATTTCTGAAAGAACCATTTGTGCAATTTCTTTCTTCTGTGCAATTTCTTCTTCACTCAACGGAGCATTTGTTGCAGCATCAACAGTCATAAACAATATATGTTTTGCACTGATATATTCTTCATCTTTGATAGCCTTTTCCACTTCTTCATCTGTAACTGTTACAAATTTCTTCTGAAGTTTATCTGACAAAGTGAAGTTTTCACTCATTTTGTCATAATCTTCTCTTGTAATGCCGAGAGATTCAATGTGCTTGTTGAAAGCATCTTCTCCGCCCACCATCTGAATATAGTAGTTATCTTCAGATTTAATCTTTTCTCTGTCTTCATCTGTAATTGTAAGACCTTCTTCTTTTGCTTTCTGAAGTTCTGCAAAAAGTCTTACGGTAGCATTAAGTGCTTCTTCTTTGCAGAGTTCGATAGCAGTCTTGCCCTCTTCAATTTCTGTATCCTCAAGGTAATTCTTAGCCGCATCTGTTCCTCTTTCAAGACCTACATTTGAAAGCACCTGAAAAAGTGTTGATCCAAGATAATACTGAAATACATAATTTTCTTCGGTAATCTTTTCGCCGTTTACTTCAGCAACGGTATCAACCTTTGAAATACAGCCTGAAAATGCTGTAAGGATAATACATACTGAAAGTAAAACTGTCAATAATTTTTTTAAATTTTTCATCTTGTCCTCCGTTTTATATTATAATATTACACAGTGATTATATATCATTATCATCCGTCTGTGCTGCTTTTGAAAGTTTTTGTAATATAATCTTAACATTAGAAAGGATATCTTTGTCATATCTGTAGCACAGATATGATACCTCTCCTGATGTAAACATTATCTTTCTTTCCTTCTCTGCCATTACCTCGCATATTGCCTTTGGCGAAATATTATCGTCAAGGGTAAAGTTTATAAACCCGTCTTTCTGGGTTATTTCCGTTATATTGTTTACCGATGCAAGGTTCTTGATATATGCAATATCAATAAGGTTTTTTACAGAAGTACCAAACTCTCCGAATCTGTCTATAAGTTCATCAGAAATGTCCATTATATCCTCTTCGCAAGATACGGTAGCAATCTTTTTGTATATTTCAAGACGCGTCTTTTCATCTCTTATATAGTCAGGGGGAATAAATGCATCCAGTTGAAAACTTACCTGCGTTTCAAGTTTTTCTTTTACGGTTTCGCCTTTAAGTTCGCTTACCGCTTCTGACAAAAGCATACAGTACATATCATATCCCACAAGATTCATATTGCCGTGTTGCTCTTTGCCGAGAAGATTTCCCGCGCCTCTTATTTCAAGGTCTCTCATAGCAATCTTGAAGCCCGAACCGAATTCGGTGAATTCCTTTATGGCAGTGAGTCTTTTTTGTGCGGTCTGATCAAGAACTTTGTTTTTTTCGTACATAAGATATGCATATGCAAGTCTTGAAGAACGCCCTACTCTTCCTCTTAACTGATACAACTGAGAAAGTCCCAGTCTTTCGGCATTTTCGATGATGATTGTATTTACATTGCTTACATCAAGTCCTGTTTCTATAATGGTGGTACATATAAGAATATCTATCTCACCGTCAATAAGTTCTATCATTATCTCTTCCAGTTCATTTTCACTCATCTGTCCGTGAGCGTAGCGAACAGTTTTGTCAGGAAACATATCCTGAATTTCCTTTGCCTTGTGTGATATCCCTTCCACTCTGTTGTAAAGATAAAACACCTGTCCGTTTCTCATAAGTTCACGGTCAATGGCATTCTGTATAACTGTATCGTTCTTTTCCATAACAAATGTCTGAACGGGATATCTGTTCTCAGGCGGCTCGGAAAGTACACTCAGATCTCTGATCCCCATCATAGCCATATTGAGAGTTCTGGGAATTGGTGTTGCACTTAATGTAAGCACATTCACACTTTTTTTGAGTTCCTTGATTTTTTCTTTATGTCCAACACCGAATCTCTGTTCTTCATCTATAATAAGAAGTCCCAGATTTTTGAAATCTATATCCTTGGACAACAGTCTGTGAGTCCCTATAATAACATCACACCGACCTGATTTAAGATTGGCTACTGTCTTTTTTTGCTGGGTTTTTGTACGGAATCTGGAAAGCATATCCACTTCTACTGCGTAGTCGGCCATTCTTTGTGAAAATGTATTGAAATGTTGCTGACAAAGAATGGTAGTTGGCACAAGGTATGCCACCTGCATTCCTTCCATAATAGTCTTGAATGCGGCACGAAGGGCGATTTCCGTCTTTCCGTAACCAACATCACCGCAAAGAAGTCTGTCCATACATTTGCCTTTTTCCATATCGGTTTTCACATCGTTTATGGCAGAAATCTGATCTTTGGTTTCTTCATAGGGAAAATCAGACTCAAACTGAAGTTGCCACGGTGTGTCTTCAGAAAATTTGTGTCCCTGTATTTTTGATCTTTCTGCATACAGGTCTATAAGAGATGTGGCAAGAATCTTTACACTTTCTTTTACTTTTGTGGTAGTTTTTCCCCACTCGGTACCGCCAAGTTTGTTAAGTTTTATCTTACCGCTTTCTGCGCCCATATATTTGTGAAGAACATCAAGTTGATTTGTAGGCACATAAAGTTTGTCGCTTCCGCGGTAATTTAATTTTATATAATCTTTGGTCACACCGTCTACGGTCATCTTTTCAATACCTGCATACTGACCGATACCGTGAAAACGGTGAACAACATAATCTCCCACTGACAGTTCATCAAAACTTCTTATTTTTGATTTAGGATCCTGTGCTTTTCTTCTGTGTGCCTTTTTCGGAGCACTGAACAGCGAAGAATCAGAAAGAACAACAACCTTTGCCGAAGGATATTCAAAACTGTGAGAAAGTCCTCCAAGACACAAAAAAATCTGTGAATTTTCAGGAAGAGTGTCAAGGTCTTTTTTTACAACTGATTCAATACCGCTTTCATCAAATGCATCCTTTACTGATTTGATTCTCGAATCGGTAGACAGAAGAATTACGATACGATAATTATTCTTGAGCCAAAAATCAATATCATCAATAAGAAATCCCGTCTTTCCGTTATACGAAGGAAGTGTTTTTGCAGTCAGGTTGACAATCTCCTTTATTTTGAGATCACCTACCGAATGAGATACGGAATTTGTATAAACAGAAGAAAAACCGCTTATCTTTTCCACAAAAGCCGTAACCGACAGAATATAATCCCCTTTACTTTTTGGAAACAAGCCTTTTTCTCTGAAAGATACAACTGTTTCATAAAATTCCTTTTCGTATTCCTTTGCCGAAGAAAGTACCTTCTGAGGATCATCCACAAAAAGAATATATTCATCATCCATATAATCAAAAAGTGTAGGCAAACTGTCATACATCACGGGAAGGTATTTGTCCATAGAAAGGAAGTTTTCCCCTTCTCTTAGTTTGTCGGCATCCGAAAGAAGGTTTTCATTTTTCATCTTAAGGACTTTTTCTCCCGCCACGGAAAGTTTTTCCTTTGTGACAAGAAGTTCTTTTACAGGATAAATTTTTACCTCATCTGCCATATTCAGTGACATCTGAGTATACATATCGAATATTCTGACAGAATCTATATCATCACCAAAAAATTCTATACGGCAGGGATTGTCAGATGATGATGAAAATACATCCACAATAGCCCCTCTCACACTGTACTGTCCCATTCCTTCTATAGAATACACTCTCTTGTATCCGAGGGTTTCCAGGGATATAATAAGTTCTTTCATATCAACTGTATCCCCCGGAGAAAGTGTCATTATATTTTTTGTATACAATTCTTTGGCGGCAGTATATTGCATAAGCGCTTTTGCCGATGACACAACACAAAAGCCGTCTTTCAATCCGTTTATAACTTCAATTCTTGCTCTCTGTTCATCGGTAGTTGCAACATCCACATCATAAAAAATATACTCCTTGGATGTAAACTGACTTACTCCCGCTCCTTCCAGGGAACGGATATCATCATAAACTCCTCTTGCGAGAGTATCTGTGGCAGTGATTACAAAAAGTTTTTTATTAAGTCTTTTTGCCAGAGAATACATAAGATGTGTTTTTTGTGAACCGCTTACTCCCGATACAAGCACAGGCTGTCGGTCTTCTCTGATTGAATTTTCAATCGCCATAAGTTCGGGATAAAGTTCGTTGATTTTTAAAAGTCCTTTCATTCTGCCACCTCCTTATTATTTTATTCCGTGATTACTCAATATATTTTTCAGGATTTATACCAAAAATCTGTATCGGTCTGAAATCTTCATACACTGATATATCGTAAGGCGTCACAATCTTTCCGCCATCACTGTCTATATCACATCCCACTGCCTTATATGCCTGCCATACAATATGCGAACAGTGTGATGAATCAACAGTTTCATTTTTTGATTTGTCTTTTTTATCAATTCCCGCAAAAATACTGTAGTCAATACCTGACAGATTTTTGACGGCGTAATCTGCGGCATCCGATGACAGTTTACTGTCTTTGTGTCTGAGAATCACAAACCCCGGATAAATCCCCCAGCGTTTGGCAAGAGAAATTTTTGATTTGTGTCCCACAGACATATGCTCCAGAATTTTTTCACCCTTTTCGTCCACCACTATTGCACTGTGACCGTGTCGCCACTGAAGTGTATGGGTATTGAAAGTGATAAGCACATCTCCCTTTTTTAACGGAACCAACGGAGTAAGTATTCCTTTGTTCAGTTCACTTGCAGTAACGGGAAATGCAATATATGTTTTTTTGTATGACGGTTTTTCAAAATACATTTTGTTAAGCACTCTGAGAATACTCGTGTTTCCGCCGTCTGTAATCTCTTTTGCCGCCTCAGGTGACACTCCGGTGTTTAAGAATATTTTGTTATAATCTTCTTCTGTAATATCATCCTTATCAAGAATATCCGATATATCCTCCATAGGATACTGAGGAATGTAATATGCCCTGTTGTGGTTATATATGCCGAATATTATGTACATAAGAATTACAGATATAAAGATAAGAATAGTTATTGTTATTTTGTTTTTCAAAAATTTTTTCATATCTGTTCCCTGTAAATTACAATCAATTTTTTCAATATAGTATAAATTCCAGACAATACATATTATGTTATTCTATCACAAAAATAATCCACCGTCAACGAACAGTGACTCCAAATTACAATTTATTCCGGAATTTTTCTGTACTTCTTAGGTGTCATTCCATAAAATTTTTTGAATACTCTTGCAAAATAACTCTCATCGCAGAATTTAAGAATTGCACTGATTTCACCTGAAGAAAGTTCTGTTTTCCTAAGCATTTCCTCTGCCCTTTCCATTACCTTTTTTTGTATATATGCTCCCAGTGTGGTACCCACATCATTATAAAACACTGCCTGCACTTTGCTTCTGCACACAAATGTATGCTTACATATTCTTTCTATATTAAGTTCATTTGTAAGATTATCATCTATATACTTTATAATCTGTTTGGTTAAAGGTGTGTATTTCTTTATCTCTGTATCACTTGCTTCTTTTTGCATTGCGAGAGATACAATACTGTACAGGATAGTTTTGAGATTTACTGCGGAAATCATTTTATTACTGTAATAGTTTTTCTCTGCTTCGGATATCATATTTTGCATATTTTCAAGGATTACACAATCTTTAAGTTCGCTCATAAGGTCCATTCCGTCGTATTTCGGAATTTTAATATGAAAATACAGTTTTTCCATATAATCATCACAAAAAAATCTAAACTGTGAACCGTATGGAATCAAATATATATTTCCCGGTGTGAGCGAAATCCTTTTTCCGTTGCACTCTATCTCTCCTTTGCCTTTGGTTATAAGATATATCCTTGTAAAAGGATATGTACTTATCCATTCTCTTCTCCAGTTTTTATCAAGTTTTACATATGTTGCTTCCTCAACGGTTATATTCATTCTCAGAAGTTCATATTTCATCACAGCATTGGGCAAATATTCCAACATATAAACAAAACTCCTTTTTTTCAAAATATTATTACATTTAATTTTTCTTTATTATATGCTATATTTATATAAAAGACAAGACTGTTTCAAAAAACAAACTTTCCGGAAAGGGATATTAATATGAAAAACTGTGACTACAAAAATATATTACCAAAAAGACAAGTTCATCTTGACTTTCACACATCACCTTTGATAGATGCAATAGGATCAGATTTTGACGAGAAAGAATTTGCAAAAATACTTAAAGATGCAAATGTGGAAAGCATTACCGTATTTGCTAAATGCCACCATGGATACTGCTATTATCCCACAAAGGCAGGTACAATGCATCCGGGACTTAAATTCGATCTTACAGGCAAAATGATTGAAGCCTGTCACAAAAAAGGTATAAGAGCACCGGTATACATAACCGCAGGCAGGTCCATACTTGATATAAAACTTCATCCCGAACACCTTGCAAAAAACAAAGACGGCACATACAAAAATGCCCACTTCGAAGACAACCATAATGACGATGATCCTATACCCGAAGGTGCATGGCAGCACCTTTGTATGAGTAATCCTGATTATCTCAGACATATATACAACATTACCGAAGAAGTATGCGAAAGATATCCCCTTCTTGACCGTTTGTTTTATGATA
>JAZSJF010000313.1:0-1665 GCA_045534195.1 Clostridia bacterium
AAAGATAAAGAATATCGGCGAAACAACATTCTTTACCTGTAAAAAACTCAATAACATTGTCATCCCTGACAGTGTGACATCTATCGGTAAAAATGCATTCAGAGGATGTTCATCACTTGAAAGTATAGTTATTCCTCCGAATGTTACAACTATCAATATAGGTGCATTCTCATATTGTACAAAACTTACAAGCATTACATTGTATAACAAAATAAAAACTATTTCAGGTACTGCTTTCACAGCAAGTAATGCACTCAAAAATGTTATTTTCCACGGTACAAAGACAGAATGGGGCAATATCACTATAGGTTCAGATAATACATCTCTTACATCTGCCGCTATCGATTATATGATAGAAGACTGTATCGCACACGGAACTTGCGGAACAAATCTTAATTGGAGATTGGAATTTGACGGTACTCTCAATATAAAGGGTAACGGCGAAATGAAATCATACTCAACCTACACAGATGTTCCATGGTATTCATATGCAGATCAGATTAAATCTGTTGTAGTGGAAGAGGGCGTTACAACTATCGGCAACTGGGCATTCTATCTTCTTAAGAAGGTTACTTCGGTATCACTGCCTGAAGGACTTACACTTATAGGTTCAAACGCTTTCAGAGGATGTTCTTCCCTTACAGAAATCAGAATCCCGACAACAGTAACAAGGCTTGATTATGCAGCCCTCTCATACTGTTCAAAATTGAGCACTGTATACTTGTATAATAATTTAAAAACAATCGGATCAAGTGCCTTTGTAAGTTGTTCAGTACTGAATCACATTTATTATGAAGGTACAAGAGCGGAATGGAACAGTATTTCCATAGCCACAGGTAATGACAAACTTACCGGTGCAAACATTTATGTTACACCTGTTATAACAAACATCAATGTTAAAACACTTCCATATAAGACAGTATATGAAGTGGACGAAGAATTTAATACAGAAGGTCTTGTAATCGTTGCCGGTTATGATGATGGCGAATCAAAAGAAATCTCTGATTACACAGTATCAGGATTTGATTCGGAAACACCGGGTGAAAAGGTGATTACAGTTACATTCGGTGAATTTGTATGCACATTCACAGTAGTTATAAAAGAACCTGTAGTAATGACAGGCATCTCTGCTAATATAGATTCTGTTAAAACAGTATACAGTTACGGAGAAGAACTTGACCTTACAGGACTTGTGGTTGAAGCGCTCTACAGTGACAATTCATATGCAGAACTTAATACCACAGAATATACAGTATCAGGCTACGATCCATACAAAGCAGGTGAAAATGTAGTTACCATTACATATGGTGATTTCACAGCCGTATTTACTGTAACTGTAGTAGTAGAAGTTACAGGTATCGCTATCAAGTCACTCCCTGAAAAGATTGTATACTTTGAAGGTGAAGAGATAGACCTTACAGGTCTTGTAGTTGAAGCAATCTACAGCGACAAAACATCAAAAGAACTCAACACTGCAGAATATACAGTATCAGGCTATGATTCACTTAAAGTAGGTGAAAATGTAATCACAGTTACTTACGGAGATTATTCAGTAACATTTACTGTAGATGTTATGAGAATTGAAGAAACAGGTGTCAAGATTACATCAATGCCGGATAAACTTGTATATAAATACGGCGAAGAACTTGACCTTACAGGACTTGT
>JAZSJF010000213.1:0-3046 GCA_045534195.1 Clostridia bacterium
ATATCACTTTTAAGGTCAACCGAATACACAGTTCTGGGTTCGTTACTCTCTGTATAACACTGGATTACTACAGGTGTTTTGTATTCTGTTTCGGTTCCGTCATACCCTACTGCCCAGAATCTGAACTCTCTTTTTCCTTCAATCGAAGAAAGAAAGGCGCCGGTATACAACATTATCTGCTCATCTTTTCCATTGTTTCCGAATTCACTTGTAGCAACGACGTTTCTGTCATATGCCCCCTTCATAAGAACCTTATGGGTATCCCCTGTCGCCTTTATGCGGAAACTGAAAGTCTGTTGAAAATTTTCGCTTCCGCTTTTATAAATCATCACACCATGCTTGTTACATTCCACCTCAAGAATTTCTGCAGCAGAAACACTCATCGCCATAGAAATGATAAAAAGCGTACATATTGAAAAAAATAAAAATAATTTTTTCATATCTCTGTCCCCTATCTGATTATTTTTATCTCTTCAGGTGCGGATACTTCAGTTGTAATTGTTCCGTTTACCTTTGTATGGCAAACTTTTATATCACCGTAAGGAGTTGGTACTGTTCCTTTTGCATAAGAAAGACCGCAAAGGTCAGGTTCAATTTTAACCACTTTACAACCCGGTTCCATAATCTTTACACCGAGTATGTATTCAGTCATAAAAGGTGCAGGGCCTGATGACCATCCGTGACAAAGAGAATGCCTGAACCCCACATAGCAAAAGCGGCCAAAATCGCCGTGTATGTCCTTTTTACCTGCAGGAACAACTTCGGTTATAGATGAAGCATTTTCTGTCCATTCAATGTCAAAATCTTCCCAGAATGTGGTAGCGCCAAGTTCAAGCATCTTTCCCCAGTATCCCTTGATGACATCAATTGCCCCGTCAGTATCTCCCGCCATTGCCCTTGCCATAAGAACAAAATATCCATAAAAAGCAGACAATCCCTTAAGAGGTTCAACACAAAGAATCTCATCATTTACTTTCTTTGCATCACAAAGCCCCGAAAAAGCACTCATACCTGCAGACTGTTTTGAACCGAAACAAGGAGGAACAATTTTTCTCACTCGTTTTTTAAGCCAATCGCAGTCCCCTGCTTTGTCATTTCCAAGAATAGTTAGTACGTCTTCTATAGCATCAAGTCCCATAATAAGACAAGAACGAAAACTGAGATGAATATCTTCTGTTCCCTCCGTACTCCAGTCAGTGAAATATCTGTCAAAATTAACTTCACCTGACTCAGAAACACAGGTTTTAATCTTTTCAAGCACCTTTTCGATAAAGGATTCCTGCTCCTTGAGATATCTGATATCTCCCGAATAATAATATAATTCACGATGAATCTTTATCCACCAGAGAGTGTAACTCGGGATTTTGTTCATCCACAAACTCTCATTACATTCATTCTTTGCATAATCAAGGGTTTTTCTTATTACTACATCATCACCAAATGCACAGAGAATGGTCTTCACTTCAGGATACATATCCCCCGCCCAGACAAGTCTGTCACGCTTTATGCCGTCATAGAGATATTCCTGCATATTAAGATAAACAGTATATACTGCAGTATTCCATATTTTATTAAGAATTTCATCAGAACACTCAAAACTTCCGAGAAGTTCAGAATCTCTTGAAGTCATTTTAGCCTTAAGTGTTCTTATACCTATATCCGTATCAACCGCTTCAAGTTTTACAAAACGAAATCCCGTACTGCCGAAACTGAATTGAGAATACGGTACTACATCTATCACTGAATCTCTGACAGAATGATAGTTACCTGAATTCTTTTCCCCAAGAGTACTCATTGCTTCAGATACACTTTCTCCAAATACTATATGCAGTTTAGAAGAAGAAACTGACAAGGAATACTGAGTTGTCACCTCGATACCGCCTGCAATTTCCCGTCCGAAATCAAGAACTATGTATCCTCCCTTTTTTATTACACATACATCCGCATTATTGAAAGATGGATGCATAAGCGTATTTTTGAGAAGTGCTTCCCCATTATCGGTATTTTCACTCACTACAACTCTCTGTGGCATTATGTAATTAATTTTTAGTTTCGATGAATCATTAAAATCAAACATTGTATATCTCCTTTATTTCAGGTATTTCAAAGCAATGACTACATATGAGAGAACGCCTCTCCACAATACATCTTCATCAATATCAAATTTTGGAATTTCAGATTTAAAAGGTATGTCTGTTTTTTCATCAATATGAAGTCCGTCCATATCTGCACGAAATGCTATTGTTTTTCCCGAATGGCCGCCCACGATATCTGCAACAATTCCTGTATCGCTTTTATTTAACCTGTATTCTATACCCATACTTTTTAGTTCTCTTATTACAATATCACGGGTAATCGGCAGATTATCACCAATTTCAGGAAATTTGTGGAGTTCTCTTCTCAACTCAATCAATTAATTATTAATCAATTTACATTCATTCAAAATACTCTTTTCCGTTAAAGACACCCCGCAATTCTATTTATAAAATTATACACTATATTTTATAATAATGCAACATAACATTATTCACAATAATTCGACATATCACATACTATATAACTGAGGCATCAAAATTTTATACAAGAGGTGATTTTATGCAACACAAAATACCATTTATGCCTGTAAATCCAATGTATGCATTTGCATATGTACCATTTCAGAAGTATGAAAATCTCTATGAAGTGAACTGTGCGCTGAAGCACGGCACAATTTTTAAGGACCTTGACATACCTTTTGAAAAATACAAAAACGACCCCTATATGAACCCATTCAGATAGAAAGGAGAAACTATGACATTTACAGTTGAATACACCACACCCTGCGATGACAGAAAAACACTTATGAAAAAAATAAACGAACTTGCCTTTGCAATAATTGACTTAAATCAGTTTCTTGATACTCACCCTGATTGTCAGGATGCGCTTGACCTTTTTAAAAAATGTGCATTTACCCTCAAAGCATTGAGAAAAGAGTATGTAATGAAATTTGGCCCTCTCAAATCTACGGATTCAAGAGACATGGTTCCCTTTGATTGGGTAGACCAAG
>JAZSJF010000443.1:0-4222 GCA_045534195.1 Clostridia bacterium
AGGGGTCCGTCCCTGAATTGAAAAAATTATTTTCGGTATTTGGAAGGGGATACTCCGTATTGCTTTTTAAAAAGTCTGCTGAAATAAAGACTGTCATCAAATCCAAGTGAGAATGCAATTTCATTTATTCTCAGAGATGTATCTTCCAGAAGGAGGAGGCTTTTTTCAAGGAGGATGTTCAGTCTGTATTTTTGAGGAGATGTTCCCGTGATTGTTACAAATTTTCTGATAAAATAGTATTTGCTCATATTTACCATATCTGCAGAAAAAATATCTTTCAAATTTTATGAGATTTTCTTATTATCTTCCCCCTGCCTTTTATGTTCCGGACGGATTTTACACCGGGGGAGATAGGAAAATTCTGTTTGGAACGGACAAACAGAGCCAAAGTTGTATGTTTATACTACGCAGGCGAATGTTTGTTCGTAGTAAAAGGCACAGAAGAAAAGAAATCAAAGCATTAAAGATGCGAAGATTTCTTACCGCAGAAAAAATATCTTTCAAATTTTATGAGATTTTCTTATTATCTTCCCCCTGCCTTTTATGTTCCGGACGAATTTTACATCTCTACAGTAAATTGGTACTTGCGAAGACCCATAGAAATATGTATAATATAATAGATATATTATGGGGTGATATACCCTGAAAGGTGATAGTATGAAAAAAGAAGATATCAAAGAAATAAACGACAATATAAATACACAACCCGAAACAACGGAAAAAGTATCAGAAACTGCGGCAGCAGAAATCCCCGAGCCAACACAACCTGAAGAAAAAATTCTTCCTGTGGTTGTGCTTAAAGGTCTGCCCGTATTTCCCTATATGATACTTCATTTCGATGTGAAGAGAAATGCGGCTCTTAAAGCCCTGGAATCAGCAGTTCTTACCAATCAGACAGTATTTCTCACCACTCAGAAAAATCCTCACAATGACAATCCTTCAAAGGAAGAAATCAACACTTTCGGTACAATTGCAAAGGTAAAACAGGTATTGAAACTTCCCGAAAAAAACTGCAGAGTCCTTGTGGAAGGTATCAAAAGAGGAGAAATTACAGAGTTTGTTTCTCATTCGGGATTTTTTAAGTGCAAAATCAAAGAATATGAAGAGAAAAAAGATTTTTCTCAGGAAGAAAAGATTGAAACTGATGCATATATCCGTCACATAAAGAATTTACTTGCGGAATATTACTCATCTATGGGCAAAAATCCTCAGGATGCAACTGCGGGAATAATGAATATTGCAAATCCCAACCAGTTTTGTGATGCAGTGTGTGCAAATGTTGGTTTTGAAGCAGATGACAAGCAGGAACTTCTGTCAACTGTCGACATAATGAAAAGACTTAAACTTCTGAGCCTTTATCTGAGAGAAGAAACAGAGATTATCAAGGTAGAAAAAGACATTGACAGACAAGTAAAAATGAATATGGACAGAAGTCAGAAGGAATATTTCCTTCGTGAGCAACTCAAGGTCATTCAGGACGAACTTGGTGACAGAGATGGTATCAAAGGTGATATTGACGAACTAAGACAAAGACTTCTTGATATGAATGTGCCGGAATATGTAATGGAAAAGGCGGACAGAGAACTTTCCAGAATGTACAGAATGCAGTTCGGAAGTGCAGAACTCCCCGTTATACAGAACTATGTGGAAAATTTGTGCGAAATACCCTGGAGTATAGAAACAGAAGAAAACCGCGACATACTCAATGCAGAAAAAGTCCTTGAAAGAGATCACTACGGTCTTAAGGAAGTTAAGGACAGAATCCTTGAATTCCTTGCAGTTCATTCTCTTTCTGAAGGGCTTAAGTCCCCTATTCTTTGTTTAGTGGGCCCTCCGGGAGTCGGTAAGACATCCATTGCATCAAGTATTGCGAAGGCACTCAACAGAAAATATGCCAGAATTTCCCTTGGCGGTGTGAAGGACGAAGCGGAAATAAGAGGTCACAGAAAGACCTATATCGGCGCTATGCCCGGAAGAATCATCACTGCCTTAAAGCAGGCGGGAACAAAAAACCCCCTCATCCTTCTTGATGAAGTGGACAAGATGAGCAAGGACTTCAAGGGTGACCCTTCGTCGGCTCTTCTTGAGGTGCTTGATTCTGAGCAGAATTTCTCATTCCGTGACCATTTTGTGGAATTGCCTTTTGATTTGTCAGATGTATTGTTTATCACAACTGCAAATTCCCTTGATACTATAGACAAACCTCTTCTTGACAGAATGGAGGTTATCCACATATCCGGTTATACCGACAGAGAAAAACTCTGTATTGCAAAAAGACACCTTATACCCAAGACTCTGGAAGCAAACGGACTGACAAAAACCGCCGTTTCTTTTACAGATACGGGTATACTTGAGATTATCAATTCCTACACGAGAGAAGCGGGAGTCAGAGAACTTGAAAGAAAACTCTCTGCCGTAATGAGAAAGGTTGCAAGAAAAGTATTTTCCGATGCATCATTTACAGAAAAAATCACTGCAAAAAATGTGGAAGAATATCTTGGTAAGAAGAAATTTTCACACAATTCCAAGGGCAAACAACACACTGTAGGTGTGGTAACAGGCCTTGCCTGGACTGCAGTCGGCGGCGAAACTCTCTTTGTTGAAGTAAATATCACCGACGGCACAGGCAAACTGGAACTTACCGGAAGTCTTGGTGATGTGATGAAGGAATCTGCCAGAGCGGCAGTAAGTTTCATCCGTTCAAATGCAGAAAAATACGGTGTTGATCCTGATTTTTACAAAACAAAGGACATTCATATCCATGTGCCTGAAGGTGCTACACCAAAGGATGGCCCATCAGCGGGTATCACAATGACTACTGCACTTCTTTCGGCACTTACCGGAAAGAAAGTAAACAAAGATGTGGCAATGACAGGAGAAATCACTATCAGAGGAAGAGTCCTTCCGATAGGTGGACTCAAAGAAAAGAGTCTTGGTGCATACCGCGCGGGAATAAAGACTATTATTATCCCGAAAGAAAACTTGCCTGATGTGGAGGATATCCCCGAAGAAATCAGACAAAAAATCACTTTTATCCCTGCAGAAACGGCAGACGATGTGATTTCGGCGGCACTTATATAAAACTTCTGAAAGGACTGATAATATGAACAAACATAATGTATCCCTTACAATTTCGGCAGTATCTCCCAAACAATACCCGAAAAATCTCTCGGGAGAGATTGCATTTGCAGGAAGATCAAATGTGGGCAAATCCTCTTTGATAAACAAACTCTTAAACAGAAAAAGCCTTGCGAGAGTCAGTTCAAAGCCCGGAAAAACCGCTACAATAAACTTTTTTAATATAGATGATACTATGTATTTCGTAGATCTTCCGGGATACGGTTATGCAAAGGTGTCCAAGGAAGAAAAGAAAAAATGGGCGGAAATGATAGAAACATATCTTAATTCCCGTCAGGGCCTTGATCAGATAATTACACTGGTCGATTCCCGTCATAAGCCTACGGAAGACGATTGTATGATGATGAACTATGTGAGAAATTTCTGTGAAAGAGCCGTGGTCATCGCTACAAAGTGTGACAAACTTTCAAAAACAGAACTTCAGAATAATTTAAAAGTCATTATAGATACCCTGGGACTTTCCGGTGACGATATTATTATTCCGTTTTCCACTGTGAAGAATATGGGTGTGGAAGAATTCTGGTGCTATATAGAGGAAGTATTGGGGATTGAATAAATCTTAAGTATGATGTCATTCTGAGTAAAACCAAGAATCTCAGTGAGATGTTTCGACTCCGCATACGCTCCGCTCAACATGACGATTACTGTTCTTCGGTGTCATCCTGAGCGAAGTCGAAGGATCTCTGTGAACAATGTTTATCTGTGTTTGCTTAAGGGGTGAATGTCAAGTGAATTATGTGTATATTATGACAAATAAGTATGATACAACTATGTATGTTGGGGTTACCAACAATCTGGAGAGAAGGATTTCGGAACATAGGTTGGAATTGATAGAAGGGTTTACGAAAAAATATCACATACACAAACTTGTATATTATGAATTCTATAATAATATCAAAGATGCGATTTTAAGAGAAAAACAAATTAAGGGATGGCGAAGAGAAAAAAAGAATTGTCTGGTAGAATCCGCAAATCCGGAGTGGAAGGATTTGTACGATGAAATAATTGGCTGAGAATCCCTGTGAGATGTTTCGACTCCGCATACGCTCCGCTCAACATGACGATTATTGTTCTTCGGTGTCAT
>JAZSJF010000033.1:0-3240 GCA_045534195.1 Clostridia bacterium
AAAGAATCAGGTATATGTATATGATACAGAAAGAAACGGCGCAAGAAAAATCGTCACAAAATATACACTGATAGAAAAAAGAAAAAATACATCCCTTCTTGAAGTGGAACTTATAACCGGAAGAACACATCAGATAAGAGCGCATCTTGCTCATATCGGTCATCCGCTTCTGGGAGATGGTAAATACGGAATAAATCAATTCAACAAAATGCTTGGAGTTAAGTTTCAGGCACTTTGTTCCTACAAACTAAGATTTGAATTTTCTGACGAAAATTATCTTTCGTATCTTGACGGAAAGGAATTTTCGCTCAAAACCACATCATTTATGAATGTGGACAAATAATCGGAGGAAAAAATATGCTCTATACCGAATCACTGTCAAAACTTATAGATATGTTCAAAAAAATGCCGGGAATAGGACATAAGTCTGCAGTAAGACTTGCCTTCAACATCCTTTCACTGGATGATTCTCAGGTGGAAGATATAATAAAGACAATCAAAAATGCAAAAGAAAAGATATCATACTGTTCTGTATGCCAGAATCTTACAGAATCAGATCCCTGTGAAATATGCTCAAACCACAAAAGAGATAAATCTGTAATCTGTGTTATGGAAACACCGAAAGATGTAATCGCTTTGGAAAAAACAAGAGAGTATTTCGGTCAGTACCATGTGCTTCACGGTGCAATTTCTCCTATGGACAATATTGGCCCTGAGGAACTTAAGATAAAAGAACTGATCGCCAGAATTTCATCTTCCGATGAGATAAAAGAAGTAATACTTGCAAATAACCCAAGTATCGAAGGGGAAGCCACTGCAATGTATCTTTCAAGGCTTATAAAGCCCTTTGGTGTAAAAGTTTCGAGAATTGCATTTGGTCTGCCCATAGGCGGTGACCTTGAATATGCTGATGAGGTTACCATCACAAAGGCGCTTGAAGGAAGACGGGAAATTCTGTAAAAACCCCCGAAACATTGATGGTTGACAAAACTACGGGTTTTGTATATAATAATAGAATGTGTAATTATGTAAAACAAACCAAAAGGAGTGTTTATAAATGGCAGAAAAAGAAGTAAAACTTACCGCTGAAGGTCTTAAGAAACTTGAAGATGAACTTGAGATGCTCAGAGTAGAAAAAAGAAAAGAAATTGCCGAAAGAATAAAAATCGCAAGAGATTTCGGTGACCTTTCCGAAAATGCCGAATACACAGCAGCAAAAGAAGAACAGGCAAAGATGGAATCAAGAATTGCAGAAATCAAAAAGATTCTTGAAAATGTTGTTGTTATCGACGAAAAGAAAAAAGGCAAAAAGAAAGTTGTTTCCATCGGTTCAACTGTTGTTGTTCACGACTATGCTTTTGATGAAGAGGTAACATATACAATCGTAGGCAGTATGGAATCAAACCCTGCAGAATTCAAGATTTCTGACGAATCACCTGTAGGTAAAGCACTTCTCGGTACAAAACCCGGTGATGAAGTAGAAGTAGAATGTCCGGGTGAAATCGTTAAACTTAAAGTGCTTGAACTTAAGAAATAATACAATTTATAAAGACAAAATACCGTATCATACATAAGATGCGGCGAAAGGATTGATACACATGGCAGAAAACAATATGCCAAACGGCACAGAAATGGAACGCAACGAAATAATTCAGGTGCGTCACGATAAACTTGCCGAATTAAAATCTGCGGGTATGGACCCGTTTGAAGTGACAAAGTATGAAAGAACACACACTTCTTCACAGATTAAGGATAACTATACAGAAGAAGACCGCGAAATCACAAAGAGAGGCTCAGATGAAACAGAAATCATCAAGGCAAAAATCTCAGCACTTGACGGTCAGAATGTAGTTGTAGCAGGAAGAATTATGTCCAAACGTGGTATGGGTAAGGTAGGCTTTATTCACCTTGCTGATATGGAAGGACAGATTCAGATTTTTGTAAAGAAGGATATCCTTGGCGAAGATGAATACAACCGTTTCAAAAAACTTGATATCGGTGATATCATCGGTGCAGAAGGTGAAGTATTTACTACACAGACAGGTGAAATCTCTGTAAGAGTAAACAAAATTACTCTCCTTTCAAAGTCACTTATGCCTCTTCCGGAAAAATTCCACGGAATGACAAATACAGACCTGAGATACCGTCAGAGATATGTGGATCTCATTATGAACACAGATGTAAAGGATACATTTATCAAACGTTCAAAGATTATTTCCACTATCAGAAAGTATCTTGACGGCGAAGGTTTTCTTGAAGTAGAAACACCAATGCTTGTTTCAAATGCAGGTGGCGCAGCAGCAAGACCATTTGAAACACATTTCAATGCATTGGATGAAGACTTCAAACTTCGTATTTCTCTTGAACTTTACTTAAAGCGTCTTATAGTAGGCGGACTTGAAAGAGTGTATGAAATCGGCAGAGTATTCCGTAACGAAGGACTTGACACCCGTCATAATCCTGAGTTTACACTTATGGAACTTTATCAGGCATACACAGATTATCACGGTATGATGGACCTTACAGAAAATCTTTACCGCCATGTGGCACAGGAAGTACTTGGTACTACAAAGATTGTGTACAATGGTATAGAAATGGATCTTGGTAAACCGTTTGAAAGAATTACAATGCTCGACGCAGTTAAAAAGTATGCAGGTGTTGATTTCAATGAAATAAACTCTGCAGAAGAAGCAAAGAAAGTTGCTGACGAACATCATGTAGAATATGAAGACCATTACAAGAAGGGTGATATTCTCAATGCATTCTTTGAAGAATATGTAGAAGAACACCTTGTACAGCCTACATTCGTAATGGATCATCCTATTGAAATATCACCACTTACCAAGAAAAAACCGGAAAATCCGGATTATGTAGAGAGATTCGAGTTCTTTATGAACGGTTGGGAAATGGCGAATGCTTACTCCGAGCTTAACGACCCTGTTGATCAGAGAGAAAGGTTCAAGGCACAGGAAGAGCTCCTTTCACTTGGTAACGAAGAGGCAAATACCACAGACGAAGACTTTATGAATGCTCTTGAAATCGGTATGCCTCCTACAGGCGGTATCGGATTTGGTATCGACCGTATGTGTATGCTTCTTACAGATGCACAGGCTATCAGAGATGTATTGTTGTTCCCGACAATGAAGCCGTTGGATAAGTAATGTTGGAATAACAAGGTTTTGGATAATTTACTACACCAAAACACTGCACCAATGTGTGTAAAAAATTGAAAAAAGGCGC
>JAZSJF010000229.1:0-2333 GCA_045534195.1 Clostridia bacterium
ATGTTGTCTGCGAAGACGCAAAAGCTGCTTTTGAAAGTGTTAAAGAAGTGCTTTCATATCTTCCTTCAAACAGACTTGATAAAAATGTTTATACAGGAATTCAGGATGATCCTAACAGACAGACTCCTGAAATTTCAGATATCCTCAATAGCGATAAATATGATGTTAAGGATGTTGTAAAAGCAATTGCTGACGGTGGTGTGTTCTTTGAAATGAATAAAGATGCATCAAAGTGTGCATGTTGTGACTTTGCTACAGTTAACGGAATTGTTTGCGGTGTTGTTGCAACAAATAAGAGCGCAAACGAAGGCAAACTCTGCTCAGGCGGTATTAGAAAGATTACTTGGTTTATCGACCTTTGTAATACTTTTGGAATCAGCATCGTAAATCTTGTTGATACAGACGGTCTTGATGCACAGTGTGAAGCAGACGGCGGAAAGATGGCTCTTGAACTTGCAAAACTTTCAGAAAGTTTCTGTAAGTGTGAAGTTCCTGTTGTTACAGTAAATACAGGCTCAGCTTACGGCACACTCTTTACAGTTCTTGGCTCAAAAGCACTCGGTGCAGACGTTGTATTTGCACTTGATTTTGCAAAAATCGGAGTTCTTGACCCCAAGGCATCTGTTTCAATGATGTGGGCTGATAAGCTTCTCGGCTCAAAGGCGGCACTTGAAAAGAGAAAATCTCTTGAAGAAGACTGGGCTCTTTATATGTCAACTCCTCTTATGGCAGCATATGCAGGTCATGTAGATGACATAATAAATGCAAACGAATTAAGAATGAGAATCGCTTCCGCTCTTGAAATGCTTTCAATGAAGAGCGAATTTGCAAATCTTTGAGGTGACTGAATATGAATATGACAAATTATGCCCTTGAAGTTGCAAAGGATATTCCTTTTGAGAATATCAGCGATGCTCTTGCATACGGACTTCCGACATCACTTTTTGGTATTGCTGTTGTTTTTGGTATTCTTGCTCTTATCTGGGGAATCCTTTCTGTAATGAAAGTATTTCTTTACAATATTCCAAATTCAAAAGCAAACAAGAATAAGGAAGAATCAACCGAAAAAAAATCTCAGCCTGAAATAGTAGATGCTACACCTGTTGTGACTACTTCAGGCGATAATGCGGTTATAGCGGCAATTATAGCTGCAATTACAGCGTTCAGAGGTATGACAGGTGAAAAAGGCTCTTTCAGAGTTGTATCATTCAAAAAGAGAAAATAATTTAATCGGCAAAATCTGCCGTAGAAAGTGAGTTTTATCATGGCAAAACAGTATAGTGTTACCGTTAATGGTACAGTTTATGATGTTATAGTTGAAGAAGTCGGCGCTGTTCAAAGTGCTCCCGTAGCAGTAGCCCCTGCGGCGCCAGTTGCAGCTCCCGCACCGACACCCGCTCCTGCTCCTGCAGCACCCGTTGCAGCAGTGCCTGCACCTGTTGCAGCACCCGCACCCGCAGGAAATGGTCAGAAAATTGATGCTCCTCTTAACGGAACAGTACTTGATGTTAAAGTTTCTAACGGTGCATCTGTTAAGAAGGGCGACCTTCTCTTTATCATTGAAGCAATGAAGATGGAAAACGAAATTCTTGCTCCCGCTGACGGCACAATTACATCAGTTGTAGCGCAGAAGGGCGCAACAGTTAATGCAGGCGACACACTTGCAACACTTGCTTAATCTTCTAAGGCGCAAAATTGGAGGATTAACTTTATGAATTTTGTTGATAGTCTTATAAATCTGTGGGAATCCACAGGTATTTATAAAATGCTTTATACAGCAAACGATGCTGGCGTTATGGTGCTTAATACAGGTTTTGTAAAAACACTTATAATGTATGTTATCGTTGCAGTACTCTGCTACCTTGCAATAGCAAAGAAGTTTGAACCTCTTCTTCTTCTTCCTATTGCTTTTGGTATGCTTCTTGCAAACCTTCCCGGTGCAGAGCTTTATCACCCTGAATTTTTCATAAATGAAACGGGACATATTGATTGGGCTTTGCTTGGAAACGAAGGCGGACTTATGGATTATTTGTACCTTGGTGTTAAACTTGGTATTTATCCGTCACTTATATTCCTAGGTGTCGGTGCAATGACTGACTTTACTCCTCTTATTGCAAATCCAAAGTCACTTCTTCTTGGAGCTTCCGCGCAGTTTGGTATTTATGTTGCATTTGTTGGTGCACTTTGTCTTGGATTTTCTCCGGCGGCAGCGGCATCAATCGGCATTATAGGCGGTGCTGACGGTCCTACTGCAATTTATGTAACAGAAACTCTCAGTTTACATCTATTTGGTGCTGTTGCCGGTGCTGCATACTCATATATGGCGCTTGTTC
>JAZSJF010000348.1:0-2560 GCA_045534195.1 Clostridia bacterium
GGATTCTACAGACAGAGTACAGATGCTTATGCATTTGCATATTATTACCCTTCAAATATTATGACTACAGATTATGAAGGAGTTATCTCCGTCTATGCAATAGCAAAGAATAAAGATGACTTAAGAATTATCGATCCTATGGACGGAAATGTTTACAAAATTCCTGATGATATGTTCAATAAGGAAGATTATGAAGAAAATGTGTACAGCGATGACAATACTTTTGCGATAATGCATCTTCCGATAAGGGATTATCCTCTGATATTGTGTCATAAGGACTTTATCAGATAATATTGAGACAAAAATAAAATAGCCCGTTCCGTTAACAATAAACCGGAGCGGGTTTTTATTTTTTTGTTTATAAATTATTCCAAAAGTGCAAACAATCACTCCGGACCGTCCGGAGGTCGGTCCCTACAAAATAATTCTGTATGTCGTGTTGCGTTGCAGAGTATTTTTACATTTCGAGGGAAATAGGAAAAAATGCTTCACAATTGTCAAACAGAATCCGAAGGTGTATGTGATACTCCGAGAGGTTCTGTTTGGCAATAGCAAAACGGTATATAATCAAAAGAAACCCGAATCGTTTTCTATTCGGGTTTCTTTCATTAGAAGAATTATTTTTATTTTCCCCTACCGTTTTGCGATGTGGAGTATTTTTACATTTCCCGACTGTATTTTGTAAGCCATGTTCCTTTAATATATCTCACTATAAATAACCCGGCTCTGAACACCCAGTCACAATACATGGCAATCCATACACCCAGAACTCCCATTCCCATATATCCGCCAAGTATATAACTGAATAATACTCTGAATGTCCACATTGATATAACAGAAATTACCATTGTATATTTTACATCGCTTGCCGCTCTGAAAACACTGGGCAAAGTGAATGCACTCGGCCACACAACTGCTGCGCAAATACTGTGTGTTACAAGAAGTTTTATGGTTTCTCCGGCGGTTTCTCCCGAAAGGTTATACATTTGGGTGATGGGTTTTGCAAACACACATATAAAAAGTGATACACCTATTGTCATGACATATGTCATCTTCATAAGTTTTTTTGCATAGTCTTTCGCCTGTTGTTTCTCCTGTGCACCCACACATCTTCCCACGATTGTGATAATGGATGCGCCCATAGCCGCACCTATACTGTATTGCATATTCACAATGGTACTTGACACAGAATTTGCAGTAATCTGTGATACAACAAAAGTTGCAATCAGACTTTGAGTAATAAGTTTACCGAACTGAAACATACTGTTCTCAATACCGTTTGGTATACCAACAGAACAGATATTTTTTATCATTTTGAAATCAGGTTTCCATTTAAAAATGTTGTCTATGTAAAGCAGATTTCTTCTGTCACGAAGTCGGAGCATCATTGTTACTGACGATACTGCCCAGGAAAATGATGTGGCTATAGCCGCACCTTTTGCACCCATTTTAAACCCATAGATAAGAATGGCGTTTCCTATTATATTTATTACATTTATCATAATGGAATTGTTCAAAGAAATCTTTGTATTTCCCATTGATCTGAAAATCGCATAACCTGCATTGGAAACAGCAAGAAACGGATAACCAAGCGCAAGATATAAAAAATACTCCTTTGCATTTTTCATAACCTCCGGATCTGTCTTACCGTAAATAAGATTCAGAAGAGGACTGCGGAACATAACAGAAATCAATGTCACAATAACTGCCACACCGCAACTTGACCAGATAAGTTGTTTTGTTACATTTTCTGCTTTTGGCATATTCTTTTCACCAAGTGAAATGGAAAGAATGATAGCACCACCTGTGGAAAATGCGGAAAACAAATACAGAAGAAGCGTATGTAATACACCTATCAGTCCCACGCCCGATATCGCCGCCTCTCCTGCCGACGACACCATAAGAGAATCTATTATTCCCACCGCAATTGCCAATAATTGCTGCCCTATAAGAGGATAAACTATTTTGTTGACTTCTTTTTGTGTAAATATCACATTGTCACTCATTGTACCGGCACTTCCTTCTTTCCGTTGCTCTGTTATCACAAAACCTTACCATCAACCAATATACTTCCTGATTGTAATTATAATATTTCATATGCAAAATGTAAACCCAAAATATTGCCACATATTTTAAATATATTGCTGCAAATTACAAACAACCCATTTCTGTTGCGGAATTTATGAAATCTCTCCGCATCAAAAAAATCACTGTAAAAAATCTATTTTACAGTCCCTGTTTTTATGATTAAGGGAATAGGAAAAAGACTTCGTGATAGAAGAAACTGAGCCGAAACCTTTGGTTTCGGAGCCAAAAAGAACCGTCCCTTTTGGTTCCTTTTTTGAGTGGATGGAGTTGTTAATATGTGCTTGTTTTTCTGTCAACAAAGCGGATAATTTCACTTTCAACAAACAAGACAAACCAAAAAAATTACCCCATTGGGGACGGTCCCTGATGGGGTAATTTTTAATATCGAAATAAGTTATTTATCTTCTATTCACTGTTCCTTCATTTCTTCTCCTATTTCTTCTTCAAAGCGTTTGATACTTGACTCGTCAGG
>JAZSJF010000118.1:0-3332 GCA_045534195.1 Clostridia bacterium
GAACCATCTAATTCTATAACAACATTTGTTTTTGCACAATAAAAATCTGCTATGTACTTGCCTAGCACTTTTTGTCGAGTAAATTTCACTGGATAATTTCTCAGAAAATCATACCAAAGGTGTTTTTCTTCTTTAGTCATGTTCTTTCTGAGTTCCTTTGCAAATGGAACTATTTTACTATTGTGTTTTCTGTCCATTTACAACCCCTCCGTTTCGCTTTCGCTCAACACCTCCCCTTACACAGGGGAGGCTTTTTGTTCTCGACTTTTTCGACATCCTTACTATAAAGGATATAAGATTTAGATGCAATCAAATTTAATGAATTGACAACTGTCATCGTCATAAATTGGATTTCATCTTTGTAAGAAGAATATGTTTCTTTAGTTGAAACTCTTAATCCACGTTACTAAAGAATTGTGATATATATTTTCCAAGACATCTTTTTTCATCTGCTCTGTAACAGGGCCATTACGTTTCATTCTATTCAATATTGTCTCTTGGAGCTCTTGCACTGTCATTTCTTCATACGTTTTATTGCATTTTACTTCATTGTCTTTTTCTGTTTTGCTAGATTTTTCCTCTGCGATAGGTTCTCTGGTTTCAACCAATGTTTGAGCAGTTTCTGTCTTCGCAGGCTTTTCAACAATCTTAAGTTTGATTGGCTGAACCTGTTTTTCTGCCTGACGCACCGGCAACCAGATTTCCCCGGAATTTGCCTTCACATTCACAGATATACATCCATCTGTTACAAGTGCTTTTTCACCGAAAAGTCCGCCTACATATTCCTCTGTGTTTTGAACAGGAATATTTACAGTAAAATCATTATCGCTGTTGTTTACTGTCACTATTACAGATTGCCCGTTATGACTCCTTGAAAACGCATACTGACAATTTGTTAAAAGCAGTTCTTTATAATCACCATAAGATAATGCTTTTGTTTCTGTTCGTATTTTTCCTAATCTTGAAATTAAATTGGTCAAGTCATTCTTTAGAGTGGCATTAATATATTGTTCGTATGAAACAGCCGGTCTCAAAGAATCATCAGAACCTTGTTGTTTTCGTCCCTCAATACCAAATTCAGAACCATAATATAAAGACGGGACACCTGGCAAAGTATACATCAGAATATGAACCGGTATAAAATGACTTTTGTTACTCAGCTTTGTATAAATGCGTTCGACATCGTGATTGTCAACAAAATTATATAATTTTAGTCCGTCGGGACGGTTTCCTCCAATTTCATACAAACGTTTCACAGTATGTGCAATTTCAAAATAATTATGGTCATTATGACCCGAATACAGTGCTTTGTGCAAATGATAATTGGTGACAGAGTGCAGTGTGTCTCCATTTACCCAACGAATATAATCACCGTGTATAACCTCGCCCATAAGCCAGAAATCGGGTTTTACTTCATTTGCTACCTGACGCAGCATTTGCATATAACTAAAATCCAACACATCTGCAGCATCCAGACGAATTCCGTCGATATCGAATTCCTTCACCCAAAAACGAATTACACCACTAATATACTCCCGCACCTCATTATTGTGTTGATTTAACTTGACAAGCAAATCATATCCGCCCCAGTTGTCGTAAGAAAAGCCATCGTTGTATTCATTATTGCCATTAAAATTCACATTGCAATACCAGTCTCTGTATCTTGAAGATTCTCTATGCTGTCTAATATCCTTAAATGCAAAAAAATCCCGTCCTGTATGATTGAATACGCCGTCTAAAACAACCCGTATTCCCAGTTTGTGACATTCTGCTACAAATGCTGTTAAGTCTTCATTTGTGCCAAGTCTTGTGTCAAGTTTTTTGTAATCTGTTGTTTCGTAACCATGCCCCACCGATTCAAAAAGAGGGCCAATATATATAGCATTACACCCAAGTTTTTTTATTTGTGAAATAAAAGGGATTAAGGTGTTTAATCTATGCTCTGGTTCACCATAAATATTTTGCTTTGGTGCTCCTGTCATCCCCAATGGATATATATGATAAAATACCGCTTCATCATGCCATGCCATACGCATTCCTCCGTTTTATATGTTTTCTATATTATTCGAATTCCAATTACATATTCATTTTAAAAACATCTGCGACCTCTGATATCGTGATATATGCCTTTTCATCAACAGTATGCACAATTTCACGCATTTTTGAAATCTGAAATCGATCCAATACAAAATATACCATCGTCATATCCGAATTTGAATAACCGCCCTTTATAGGTATTTTTGTTGTTCCACTCTCAAATTCAGTCATCAAAATATTACATATCTCATCCGCTTTTGTGGTTATAATCATTGCCGCTTTTGAACGGTCAATACCTTCTACAATAAAGTCAATTGTTTTAAGTCCTGCAGCGTATGTCACTATAGAATACAAAGGCAATATCCAACTGTTCATGACAAATCCACATAAAATATAAAGGCATACATTATAAATCATTACAAATGTACCAACCGTTATGCCGATTTTTTTTGCAAATATAACGGACATAACCTCTACTCCATCAATTGCTCCTCCGTATCTTATTGTAATACCGCTTCCAACACCTGAAATCAAACCTCCAAACAGGGCACAAAGTAACAAGTCTGTACCTGCCAATGGAGATGCTAAAGATACATCAATCGGTAATATATCTGTTATAAGCCAGGCGCCAAACGAGTATACCATAACGGTATATAAAGAATATAAGGTAAATAAACTCCCCTGCTTTTTGTATCCAAAAACAAAAAGCGGAATGTTAAGCAACAACAAAAACAGCGATAACGAACACCAATCGGGAGTAATCTGCGATAGCAGCATTGATGTGCCGGAAATTCCGCTATCGTACAATTTCACAGGCGAAAGAAACACCGTTACACCAAAAGCATTTACAAGCCCCGCTATCGTTAGCATAAAAACATTTTTAAATTTAATATTGCGCATAAAATCCCTCTCTTTTTACTATATTATTCGACAGTCTTTATATAAAGGATATAAGGTTTAGATGCAGCATCATCCAAAGGCTCCCTTGTTGGCCCCCTTGTCGGCTCCCTTGCTGGCTCCCTTGTCGGCTCCCTTGATGGCTCCCTTGTGTAAAGGGAGCTGTCAGCGTAGCTGACTGAGGGATTGATTCTTGCCGAAAAAGGTCGCCTTATCCTTCCACCACCTTCGGTGGTCCCCCTCCCTTATGCTTCGCACAAAGGAGGCAAGACGGGAGCTGTCAGCGTAGCTGACTGAGGGATTGATTCTTGCCGAAAAAGGTCGCCTTATCCCTCCACCACCTTCGGTGGTCCCCCTCCCTTATGCTTCGCACAAAGGAGGCAAGACGGGAGCTGTCA
>JAZSJF010000151.1:0-3817 GCA_045534195.1 Clostridia bacterium
TTTTGTCCTATTGCAACATAGATACATATAACACCTGTATCCTTCTGATTTATGATGGTATCTATTGCTATTTCTGTCTTACCGGTCTGTCTGTCACCGATGATAAGTTCTCTCTGGCCTCTGCCGATAGGGATCATACTGTCTATAGCCTTGATACCCGTCTGCAAAGGTACAGATACACTTTTTCTCTCGATGATACCCGGTGCATCCGATTCAATCGGTCTGGTTTCTGTTGTATGGATATCTCCTTTTCCATCTATAGGATTTCCGAGAGCATCCACAACTCTTCCTATCATTGCTTCCCCCACAGGCACTGACACTACCTTACCTGTGCGGCGAACCACAGAACCTTCGTGAATTGAATTTGTATCAGACAAAAGGGCAACAGACACAGTTTCATCTTCAAGATTCTGTGCCATACCGAAACTACCGTCTTCAAACTCAACAAGTTCACTTGCCATACATTCCGTAAGACCGTAAACTCTTGCTATACCGTCACCGTCAAGGATGACAGTACCGGTTTCTTTCATTTCTATTTTTGATTCATAATTTTTTATCTGTTCTTTAATGATGTTACTTATTTCTTCAGGTTTTAAGTTCATCGGCTCATACCCTCCTTCACATCTTTTAGTTTGTACTTAAGGCTGCCGTCAAGGATTTTTCCATCTGTTTCGACTATGATTCCGCCAAGAATAGATTGATCCACCACAAACTCTGCATTGACATTTTTACCGCTTGTCTTTTCAAGTTTTGACACAAGGCGATTCTTTTCATCTTCAGAAAGTTCTACAGCAGAAACAACCTTTACAAAAGATATTTTCTTAAATTCTTCGCGGAGTCTTCTGTATTCTTCTATACATTCCTTAAGACACACAAGCCGCTTTTTATCGCACATAAGTTTTATAAACGAAAGTACATACCGTGATACACTTTGCGAAAAAACTTTATCTATCATATCAAGTCTTTCCGAAAGTTTTATTGCCGGTGATGTAAGCAGATCTGAAAATCCGGGATTTGTGTCCAATGCATCTTCTATAATCTTTAAATCCGATGCATATTCATCTGTTTTGCCTTCTTCTAAAGAAAGCACAAACAGAGCCCGGGCATATTCTTTATACAGTTGAGTCATCGCTCTCTCCTATTTTGTCAATAAAATCATCAATAAGTTCTCTGTGGTCATCAGAATTAATTTCTCTTCCGATAAGTTTCTCAGCAAGTAATGATGACACATCTACAATTTCCTTTTTGATACTTTCTCTTGCATTATCCATTTCAAGTTGTGCCTTTTCTTCAGCCTGCTTAACAATGACATCTGCTCTTTCTTTTGCATCTGAGATTATCTTATCTCCGTTTATCTTAGCACTGTCTGATGCAGATTTAATGATTTCATCTGCTTGTGCATCGGCACTTTTCAGTTTGTCAGACCACATAGCCTTGTCTTCTTCGGCTTGTCTTTTTGCTTCGTCGGCCTCTTCGTATCTTTCGTCAATGTAGTCCTGCCTTTTCTGAAGCATTTTTTCCACAGGGCCAAAAAGAAACTTTTTTACAAGAAGAAATAACAAAATTAAATTTGATAACGATATAACTATCTGCCACAGATTGACAGATATAACATCCAGTGATTGCATAATTATCTCTCCGTATTATCCGATTGTTTTAATAAGTATGTCTACAAATATATTTGGTGTAACAAACAAAAGAAGGATTGCAACAACAAGTGCATAAAGACCTGTTGTTTCTGCGATAGCACAACCCATAAGCATTGTTGTGGTTACATCACCTTTACATTCGGGCTGACGGCCTATTGCCTCACAGGCTTTTGCAACTGCATTACCTTCACCGATACCGGGTCCGATACCTGCAATCATAGCCGCACCTGCACCAAGTGCACAACAACCCAAAATAATTGCTACTGAAATGTCTAACATAATAATTACCTCCGATCAATTTTTCGCATTAGCGTATTTTTGTTTTTTCAGTTTAATTTTTTCATTATATAAATCAAGCGGGAATCCGTTTGAAATATAGAGCATTGTAAGCATTGCAAATATATATGCCTGCAAAAGTCCGCTGAATATATCAAAATATATGGAAAGCACTGCAGGAATACCTATCTGCAAAAACGGAAACTTACCAAAAAATCCCGGCAGGAATCCGAATATCACATTTGACAGTCCCGAAAGTCCCGTTGAAACAAGTACAGATATTACAAGTCCCGAAAGTACATTTCCATAGTGACGAAATGCCATGGACAATGGTGTAGCAAACTCACTGATGATATTAAGCGGTGCAAGAAGCGGCACCGGATCACCGAAACTCTTGATGTATTGCCACAATCCGCATTTCATCTTAAAGTATGTGATAAGAACAAACACAAGTATCGCCCATCCTGCTACAATGTTTATATCAGATGTAGGCGGATAAAGTCCGAAAAGACTTAAAAGACTGGAAAATGCCGAAAGAGCCAGAATTGCCGTTGCAAACGGGGCAAAAGACATAAAGTACTCTCCCATATTGTTTTTCACAATATTATTCACGCTCTCTACAATCCACTCTGCAATATGATGTCTTTTAAGAAGCGGCGTCTGCCCCATACCGTGGGTAAGATACAGACAAAGTCCCAACACTGCTATAATTACCGCCAGAGAATTAATCTGAGATTCGGTAACCACCATATCCATAACGGGCATAGGGAAAGAAAAATATATAAGCGCGCCATGTATGGCTATTCCTTCCGATGGCGGATTTGTAAGCACTTTCAGAACAATACATCCTAAAACAGGCAAAGCCATCATAAGAATATAGCAAACATCCGCAAATCTGAATCTGAATGATTGTCTATTCATTTTTCTCCCCTTTCTCCAAAACTTCTTTCTTATTGAAAATCGGCCTTAATGAAACTGCGATTCTCACAAAAAACACAGGAATAATAACCGACAGTATATTGAACACCGGCAAAAGCACTCCCACTGCCAATGCGGCAAACATCATAAATGTTCTTAATGTATGAGATGTCTTTATAATATTTCTTGCTTCCTTTTCTTCCTTTTCCACAGCCCTGGATACTGCATTTCCCATAATCCAGAAATTGAGTATGACAAATATATCCGAATACAGATTGCCCAGAATCACTTTGTAACTCCATTTACCTGCAATAAGGAAAACACACTGCATAATGATACTGAGCACAGCCACAACGGAAGCAATGTATTTAGTTTCTGCTATTACTGTAGGATTAAATTTTTTCATCAGTCAGTTTCACCCGTATAGTTATATATAATAGTATCTGTTTTTATATTATAACAAAATATTCTTATTAATACAACAAAAATTTTCTTATTTTTATAAATATTGTATTTTTTTACAAATTATGTTATTATATGCAGATAAAGGATGTGAAAAATTATGGAAATACTCAATACTGTAAGAACCTTCATCGGTGAAGGTCCTGTATGGAACGAAAAAGAACAAAAACTCTACTATGTAAACCCTCATGGCAACGAATACAGAATACTTGATATATACACAAAGGAAATCGAATATGTAAAGGTGGATATTCCCGTCTGTGCAATTGCATTCAGTGACAAAGGTGATATAATTGTAAGTCAGAGAGACGGAATTCACATCTTAAATCCCGACGGCACCCGCACTCCTCTGTATGATAAAGAAAAATATAACCTTCAGTATTGCAACGATATGAAGGTGGGACCTGACGGCAGAATTTATGTAGGAACACAGTCAGAAAAAAGAGTAAAAAAATCTGACAAAATTGACGGCAAATTCTACTCTAAGTCGGAGGCCAAGCGGTCTTAGGAAG
>JAZSJF010000307.1:0-1550 GCA_045534195.1 Clostridia bacterium
TATTTTCATATACAAATACAAAGGGATACATAGCATCCCCTATTCGTCCGTGCATTCCCATACAGGAAGGACACAAAATACCGCCTACAAAGGACTCATCACTGTGCTCTGTAACCTGATAATCAATAAGTCTGTCACACCAGGTCTTTATGAGATCAAAATATTCGTTATTTATTTTTGACATATTATTTTCTCCTTATATTGTATTTACTAATTATATTATACATTGCCATTTCTTTGTCACAATTGACAACCGAACCATAAAATTGTATAATAGAACCATTACGGAGGTGAAAAAAGTGTTTGACATAATTCCATTTGATCTGATTATACACTCCCCTTTGCCGGAGCCATATCTTAAAATACATATTTTTACCAGAGAAAAAAACTATATAATGGATTTTCACACCCACGAAAAACTGTGGCACTTAAACTATATCACGGCAGGTTCTATGGATCTTTATATGGGAGACAAACATATCACTGTTCACAAAAACCAGTTGGTCATTTTTCCCCCTCAGATTCCTCACAAAATCGTGTCAGAGGAAGGATATCAGCAAATCGGGGTGGATGTTTCCGTTGAAGATGACGACAGAAACATTTCACGAATGCTTTCTGCATATTTCACCACATATCCACTGGCAATAAATGTAGCACCACTGAGCATAAATATGGAAAAAGGAGTGGAACTTCTGAGAAACCCCACTCCCCTTAATATTACCACTTTTATAAATCAGTTTGAAAAAACTATCCTTGAAGCACTTGATGTGATGGCATCAAACAAAAACACCATTTCTTCAAGACTTACACAGATTATTCAGGACAACAATCCCTTTACTCTCACACTGTCCGACATATGCCGTATTACAAACTATTCCAAGACACAGATAGAAAGACTGGCAGTGAAGGAACTTGGTTGCGGAATAAGTGCATATCTTAACAATATCAGACTCAACAAAATCTGCTCGCTTCTTCAATCCTCCGACTATACAATGGCACAGATTGCAGAAATGACAGGACTTTATGATGCAAGTCATCTGACAACATTTTTTAAAAAGCATATGGGAATTACCCCGGGCAAATTCCGTTCTAATCACATCAATTATATTGAGTAAATTTTTTCTTAATAATATAAGATGAAAGAAATCCTATGGCTGTACCAAAAAGTACTCCTGTCAATACATCTGTAGGATAGTGAACATACAGATACAATCGGGAAAAACCGATTATGGTTGCAATAACCAACGCAAATACCCCCCACTTTTTATGGAAAGCATACACACACGCCCCCATCTCAAATGATGCAAAGGTGTGTCCCGATGGAAAAGAATAGTCAGACAGAGGTTTGATAAGCAACTCTGTAAATCCATTGGCATCATACGGGCGTATCCTTGCCACAAGAGGCTTGAGGGTGAGATTGCAAACAACAAGACCTATGATAAGGGATATGAGAAGAGATATTCCCATAGGTCTTGTTTTTTTGAAAAAGCAAAAAACTATCCCCATGATTACCCATAAAATTCCATTTTCACCAAGAAGGGTGATAATGG
>JAZSJF010000156.1:0-8095 GCA_045534195.1 Clostridia bacterium
TTTCTGTTATCTTATTCTACCACAATTTCCAATATGTTGTCATATCCTTTGTGGAATGCAACCATTTCTGTTTTTACTTTGTCACCGACTTTTACAGTAACATCATAGTCACCATAAAAACCGTTGATTGTTGCCTTACCTTCAACATCGGTACTTGCCTTGGCATCTCTTGTCCACCATTTATTGTATACAAGGTCAATATACTGTTCGCCTGCAGGCTTTAAGTTCCATTCTTTGTCAAAGAACGGTGAATATGCCGCAAAGTTTGCTCCATCCCAGAATCCCCAATAAAGGAACCCTGTCATATCATCTTCTGCAAATGTTGCAATAAGCATATCTCTTGTGAAGTTTGCCTGAAGCATCTGATCGGCAATAGAACAGGAATATTCTGTGACTTTGAGTTTCTTGTCGCCGTAATTTTCCATAAGTTCGTATTTTTCTATAATAGTCGGAATGGTGGGAAGTCCGCCGTCATAATGGGACTGAAATCCTATACCGTCAAAGTCTGCACCTGTGGCAATAAACTCTTCAAGGACTTTTATCCAATCAGGATTAAGTTGTGCATAGTCATTGTAATAAAGGTCTGTGCCGGGCTTTGTATACTTTCTTGCCCATGCAAACTGATCCTTCCAGGTATCAAGTCCATAGATTTCTGCATGGATTCTGTGCTTTAAGATTTCGTTTATAACATCCCACTCTACCAGATCATTATAATAATCTGTGCAAATCTCTTTTACATGCTTTTCGCAATATTCATCAAAGAGGGCTTTGTTATTTCCGCTCATAATTTCTTCTGATTCCATATATTTTGGTGTAAGATAGGTCTTTCCGTCTGAACCAAGCATTCTTTCCCAGAAGATAGAATGTCCTCTGATATATTTGACACCTACTGCCTTTGCTTCTTCTATCTGCTTTCTGGAATCCTCAGGATTGTCCTCATAAGGCGCCCACTTAAGACTATGCTCAACTACCGCACTGTTAAAGAGAGAACTTAAGTACTTCATATAATTTTCATTTTCGTGCTGAGCAGATTTCAAAAGATTTCCAAAATGGAATTCATGCTCAAACATATCAAACTCTACTTCTGCATCTTTTATTACATTTCCCTCTTTATCTTTTACGATTACAGAGAAGTCACCTTTTCTTAATTCTTCAATTCTCTTATTGGCTTCTTTTCTCCAGTTTGCATCAGGTTCAAGGTCATAGGTAAATGATGTGGTTTTTGGAAGTTTTTCTGCCTGATAGTCGGGACCGAGATTAATGATTTCGATACCGCCAAGTTCCACAGTCTGATGAGCAAAACCTGCTCTGATACCGATAGATGTAGCATTTTCTACACCTGTGAACGGAAGATACGCAACAGTCCACTCCTTACCTGCTGAAGCAAAATCAAACAATGCTTTGTCGTATGTTTCGGGATGCTCAATCTGAACCTGCACCTGTCCCATACCATTTTCTGCATCGGTACTGATAGTTCTCATTCTAAAAGCAAGAAGCATTACATCTGATGCTCTTACACCGTCACCTGGATTTTTTTCGGGAGTTGCTTTTGTTCTTGTGATAAACTTCGCACTCTTATCAGGAACTTCTTTACAGGTGATTTTCAATGCTTTTTTGAATACCTGTCCTTCTATATCAATTACTTCACTTGAGCCGTATTCTTCTCCTGTTGTACTGATTGATGCAAGAAATTCATCTTCTGTACATACCACTTCACCCTGACCTTTGATGATAGCGTATGCTTCTTCCTGCTGCTCAGGAGTCATACCTGCATAGTGGATGATATCGTTTAAATCATTTGATTTGGTAAATTCTGTAGGAACATTTCTGTGTATTGTAGAAACAAGCGGCGCCATATTATACTTTGACGCTTTGATAATAACTGTTTTTGTTGTATCATCCCAACCTACATTACAACCAAGTGATTCTGAAATAAATCTTACGGGAACCATAGTTCTGTCAAATACAATCTTTGCAGGTACATCAAGAGTAACTTCATTTCCGTTTACCTTTGCAAGAGTGTTTCCGATAGTAAGAACTACAGATACATCACCCTTTGTACCTGTTACTGTCTTTGTAGCGTCATCCCATTTGATTTCTGCACCCAATGCTTCAAAAATCGCTCTCATGGGAACGAGAGTTCTACCATTTTCAATAACGGGCATTACATCATATACTTGCACCTTTCCGTCAATTGTCACATTGATATCCGAAGCCATTACGCCTGTTACGGATATCATACTCATAGTCACAATAAATACAAGCAACATTGATAAAACTTTTTTCATCATAAATGTCTCCTTTTTATTTTTAATTTATATTATCAGTCAATAAAGAGTTCTTATTTTTTGCTTCTCTTTTCAGTATAACATTTGCCACTACAAAATGCGCCGTAGCCGTAACCAACCAGGCAAGCGGAAATGTGATAAACACATACTCCAGTGCAGGATACATCTTAAACACCGTAAGAAGCCACACTATCCTCAACAGGCAGGAGCCTGTAAGAGAAGTAATCGCCGCAGTGGTTGACCTTTTGATCCCCTGAACCACGCCTGCGCCAACTTCCATAAATCCAAGAAAACAATACGGTATAAACATATATTTCATACGGATAACAGAGGCGGTATATGCAATTTTGCTCAGTGCATCCCCATCTTTGTATATACCAAAAAGGGAAAGAAGCGGCTCGGAAAATGCCAGAAGCGACCAGGCTATAACAGACGCAACTACAAAAGTAACTCCGTACATAACCTTTCGCGCCTTGTTGATTCTTCCAAAATCCTTTGCACCGTAGTTCTGACTAATGATTGGTACTGCGGTCTGTCCCAATGATATTGTAACAGAAGAAGCAATACTTTCTATATAGGTTGCCGCCGCACAGCCTTTTACAACAGGTTGATACTGTGCATTCGCTGAGGTGGTCAGATTGTTTACGGTGACTATGGATGACTGTATCATCATCTGTGAAACTGAAAAAATCGCTCCCTGAATCCCTGCAGGCATACCGATTTTTAGTATCTGGGCAGTTTCACTTCCGTATACCTTTAAGTCTTTAAGTCCTATACCATATACCCTGACAACTCTCATTACAAGAAAAATCGCGGATAAAGCATTGGATATAAGGGTTGCGAGTGCAACTCCTTCAACAGACATATCCATCCGGAATACAAACAGTGCATTCAAAAAAACATTCACAAGTCCTGTCACCGCCAGTACATAAAGCGGTGTACGGGTGTCCCCTCTGGCATGGGTAAGCGCTATGGAAAAGTTGGTCAGAGCGATAAATGGCATACCGAGAAAGTATATATATGTGTATATGACAGAAAGTTCCAGGAGATTTCCCCTGTTTCCCATAATCCGAAGCACCGGACGGGATACTAAACATGCCACAATCATACAGATAATTCCCAGGATAAATCCCAGAGTTATACTTGTAATTGCACCTCTTTTGACTCCGTCTTTATCTTCTGCACCTATTCTGTTTGCCACCAGGACCTTTGCTCCCACACTGCATCCTATAAATATATTGAGAAGTAAATTTATAAAACTCGGTGTAGTTCCTATAGCACCTACGGCATCAGGCTCGGAAGAGAAACTTACTATTATACTGTCTGCCACATTGTATGTGCTCTGAAGAAGATTTGTAATTATAAGAGGTATTACCATCTTTATAATCATAGGCATTATTTTGCCATGAGTCATATCTATATCACGGGTTTTATTTCTCAGCACAGACCTTCGCCTCCAAGAAATCCGTAGTATTTGATGAGATAATACATTACTCCGTCCTGCTCATTGGAGAATTCATCATAATAACCGCAACGAACATTATTTACATAAAGCGGATACACATATGCCATTGTTCCCTCACCCTTTGGAGTATAAAGACAAAGCATATTTCTTGCACACTTTAATGCGCGTTTCTTAAAGTCTTCATCACCAGATATATGTGCATAATGAAGATACGAATTTGCAGTATGTATTGCAGCCGCGTGAGGGAAAGTATCTCCATAGTTTCTTCTCTTTCCGAAACAGAAAGCATCCCAGTGTCTGATGGAATTTTCGTGCATATGAAAATCAGGTTGTGTACCGTTGAATTTTTCAAGTATCTTAAGATGCCCCTGACATTCTTTCTGAATCCTTGCATCAGGCTCTATCATATACACCTGTGCAAGAAGTGTAACTGCAGGAGTAACTATGGTCTGCTCATACGGTGCTTCGTGTGCAGGATAAAACACACCTGTATTTATAATATTTTCTGCGTGTTTTTTGTAAAGTGCTGTTATTTCTTCTGCTTCTTTGTCCATATTTGCTCGACGGAGAGCATCTACAGACTCCCACATAGAAAGTCCGTTTGGATAGAAGTTGTCGCCTCCGATTGAATAGTACACCTTAAGGAGTTTGACCATATTTTCAAGATATGTCTTATCTGTTGTGAGATTGTACATCTCCATCATAAATATGGACATCCAGGGAGCATTGTAGAGCCTCTTAAAGGCGGGATTTTTGCCTATGGTATTATATACGGCTCCAGTTTCTTCGTCGTAGAATTCCCTTACTACAAATTCATAATATTTCATAAGACTGGCATATATCTTATCATCGTGAACATGCTGAAGATATTTTGCCACCAGAAGTCCCATCACAAGTCTTTCACGGCAAGCATTGATATCGGGATTTTCTTCATCAAATATAAGGCATTTATCCTCATTGTCATATATCATATATGCCCCGTCAAGAGCGCTTCCTTCACGGTTGAACTGCTGATGATTCACAATAAATTCCACTCGGTTTTTAACCAACTCTTCAAACGGTATCTGCACAAAGAATCGTGCAAGAGTAGTAAGGCTTCCGTATCTGATTTCAAACTCGTGTTCACCGTTTCTTTTTGGTTTATAACATATATATGTTTTGCCGTTTTTAACCTGAGTGGGTATTTCTTCGCCGTCAAGATACACATTTGCATCATTTACTGACAATGAAAACTTAATTTCTTCGTTATTGAACACAGTGTATTGTTCAGCATTTATTTTTACTATGTTCTGATAGTTTTCAAGATATTCTTCAAACTTTCCTTCTTCAAACCAGAAAAGTTCCCAGCTAAGAGTATATTCTTCTCCCGGCATAAGATTAAAGGGAGCGGGATGCAGTATAAAATCTCCCCTGTCAAGAGTTTTGTTATCCCTTTCCACACTGTAGGAATCTATGCTTCCCTCAGTAAGAACAAGGCCAAGACCGTGAGTGTATGTACCCATCTTCAGTGCCTTGAAATATGTGGAATTTTTGCCACACCATATATGTGTATGGCATCTGCCTGTCATACATACTCTGGAGCTTTCGTAACCGTCGTTAAAGGTAGTATATATACCGATAGCGCCTTTGTTGAAAAACACATCGGAAGATATAATATTTTTGAAGGTATATGTTTCCACAAATCTATCTTCCACTATTTTTCTTTCCACAGTTATTCTTAGATTGTAGGTGTTGTACACTACTCTGACACCTCCCGGTATCGGAGTATACTCAGACAACTGACCATGGGCTGTATGTAAGTCCTTGATTCTTAGTCTTGTTCTACCGCTATCTCTTATAATACCCCAGGTTTCAGTTCCTTTCACCCAGTTCATTCCGGTGGGATCGTCCTTGTGTACCAGAGAATCTATTCCGCCGTTAAATGGGTTATATGCTATATTAAACTTATTTTCCATAGTTATGCACCTCCGCATCCTTAATATATCACAGTATCTTTGTGTATACAATGTACAATACATACAGATTAATTATACTTTTCGCACATTTTATATTGACTTCAAAAACGGATGTATGCTAAAATTCCCTATAAAGAGGTGATAATCCGTGATAAATATGACACTTTCCGAATTATACAAAACAGACTTTGAAATAAAAAATATTTTTGCCTGCAAACAAACCTGGACCACAGGTGCAAGTTTCATAATGAATCATCCCCGACCGCAAAACGGTATAATATATCTGAAAAACTGCGAAGGAGTATATACACCTAAAGGAGAAAGCGGTTTTTTCGCCCCGAAAGACAGTATTGTGTGGCTGTGTGAAAAAAGCCAATACACCTGCTATAACAAAAAAGCCGGTACCGGCGGCACCGACGCATATCTTATACAATTCAATATTGAAATTAATGGAAAAAGAGTGATTATTTCCGACAGGCCTTTTTTGATGAATACAGTAAACAACTTTGCAATTCTTTCAAAGATGAAAGAAATATATGAACTTACAAATTCTGCACATAAGTCCCCCTCGGCAATAAAAGGAGCAGTATATACTCTCATATCTATGCTCTGTAACGAATATACCGGCATACCTGACAAAAAATACAACTCAATCTCCAAAGGCATTGAGTATCTTGAAAAAAACCCCACATCCCACACATCAATAGAAGATATCGCCAAAATGTGTAATGTAAGCGGCGGAACATTCAGAAGGCTCTTCAAAGAATATTCAGGCAAAAGTCCTGTTTCTTTCCGATTGGAAAAGCAGATTGAACTGGCTCAGAATATGCTGATAAGTGAATATATGACACTATCTTCAATATGCGAAAAACTGGAAATAGATAATGTCCCCTATTTCTGCAAACTCTTTTTGAAAAAAACAGGTATGACACCAAGCGAATATAAAAACAAGTATATTATGGATGCAAAAAAATCAGGCGTGTATAATCCGGAACAAAAAATAAGATAGGAATGATAATATGGATTTACCAAAGCGAAAACCGACAAGATTAAAAGGATATGATTATTCATCACCGGGAGCATATTTTGTCACGATATGTACGCATAACAGGAAACATTTGTTTTCAAATGATATTCTGAATAATGTTCAAGGTTTCATCTCACACTCCGCAACATTTCATTATCAACTTATACAATTCCAGTTCATAATCATAACTCCATGGGTTATCTGTTTCCTTGCGTATTATTTTTGCAAACTCAATCATCATATCGTCATATCGGTTGATAGGTGCGCTTACTTCTTTTGGAGTAATTGATCTCCAGGAGTGATTTTCTCGGACATATCGTTCTGTTACGAGATTTTCGCCGTCAATATAATACTCAAGAGGTTTTAGTTCGATGGTTTTCTTTGTACCTGTCACAACAATCTGTCTTCTTTCAAATCCGCCTATCTCAATAGCCGTTGTTTTTGCAAAGGATATACCTTTTTCGTATTCAAGTGCAACCATACCGAAATCTTCACCGCATACACCATCAATACCGCTGCATTTGTTAAGGGGAATTATATTTTTTGGTTTTCCCTGGATAGAATATATAATATCGATAAGATGACATCCCAAAAAGAACATCATTCCTCCGGGGAATGTGCCAAGCCATTGGCGTACTTCCTTGGAATGTATGCAATTCATCTGGGCTTCAATGCTTATTATATCGCCAAGTTCACCATTTTTTATCTGCTCTTTAAGTTCCACGATATATGGATTGTAGCGATACATATACCCTGTATGGAATGTAATTTTGTTTTCTTTGACAATTTCTATAAGTTTTTCAAAATCAGAAAGCACAATCCCTCCGGGCTTTTCCATATGTATATGTTTATTGTGCTCTGCCGCCATCCGGGCATATTTGGTAAGATATATTTCTTCCGTTTCTATTGTCACGGCTTCTATTTCAGGATTGAGCATAACCTCATCAAGAGTGAGTTCTTTATACCCTTCAAACATAGCCATATTCTTGGGGAATTTTTCCTTTTCGCCTTCGGGCATCACATAACCGACTATTTCAAAAATGTCACTGTTTGCTTTAAGAGAATTAAAAATAACATTTCCGTGACTGTTCTGACTTGTACCAATCTGCGCAATCTTTATCTTTTTCATATTTTGCCCTCCACATTTCTGTTTGTTGATAATTATAATACATTAAAAATATGAAATCAATGTTTATTTCAAAAGTATTTGACAAAAAAGAAAGGGGCTGTCTCACTAAAAAAGTGAGGCAGTCCTGATTTTTTGCACACAAAAAGCCGCTGAAGTATGGAAACTTCGCGGCTTTTGTGGTATAATGAAGTATGATTACTAATTCAAAAATACAAGTAGATTATACAACAA